>JBEKAD010000059.1:0-13402 GCA_050018435.1 Terriglobia bacterium | reverse complement strand
GGTGGGCAAGCAGATCGCCGAGAAGAAAGAAATCACTGAACCCCTGCGCGTGGAAATACGCAAAATGCTCGACGAATTCAAAGCCAAGTTCGTGGCGGAGAATAAGGCGAAAGCCTAATGCAGGAGTCAGGAGATGGGTAGTTCTATTCTGGCTCCTGACTCCTGACTCCCCAAGGTTCTCATGGCAGCCCTTCTTGACATTCGACGCCGTATCCGCTCGGTAAAGAGCACGCAGCAAATTACCCGGGCGATGAAAATGGTGGCGGCCGCGCGCCTGCGGCGCGCCCAGGACCGCATCTTCAACGCCCGGCCCTATGCGAACGAGATGATGGTGCTGCTCTCGAGCGTTGTGGCGCGCATCACCGACCGCTCGCATCCGCTGCTTGTCGAGCGACCCATCCAACGGCAACTTCTGGTGCTAGTCACTGCTGACCGCGGTTTGTGCGGGGGTTTCAACACCAACCTGATTCGCGCCGCGCAGAGTTATGTGGATGAACACCGCGATCGGGACGTTTCCATCATCATGGTGGGCCGCAAAGGCCGGGACTACTTTATCCGGCGGCCGGTCAAGATAATTGCCGAGCACATCAATATCTTTGGCCGTCTGGAATTCAGCGAGGCACAGCCGATTGCCAAGCGCATCATCGAGCTTTACACGGAAGAGAAAGTGGACGCGGTGGATTTCATTTACAACGAGTTCAAGTCCATCATGACGCAGCGCGTGATGATGGAGCGCTATCTGCCCATCAAGCCCATTGCACCTGCCCAGGGCGAGGCGCTGATCGATTACATCTACGAGCAGCCGGCGCAGGAAATCTTCAATGCCCTGCTGCCGCGCTACGTGGAGATTGAGGTTTACCGGGCGCTGCTGGAATCGCAGGCGGCGGAACTAGCGGCGCGCATGACCGCCATGGACGCGGCCACGAATAACGCCCGGGAGATGATCGATAACCTGACGCTGTACATGAACCGCGTCCGTCAGGCAGCCATCACCCGCGAGATCATCGAAGTGGTGAGCGGCGCCGCGGCGACGTAGAAAAGGTTAGAAACTGGGAGCTGGAAATTGGAAAATGGAAAACGCAAATTGGCAGAGAGAAATCGGCCAAGAACGCGATCGGCGCCCCCGCTTGCCCATCAAGGATTTCAAAGATCTGGAAGTGTGGAAGGCTGCCCGGGACCTGCGACACGAAATGTATAAGCTGGCCGGGAAGCTTCCGGATTTGGAGAAATTCGGACTTGCAAGCCAAATTCGCCGCGCCGCCGTCTCGGTGACGGCCAACATCGCTGAGGGATTCGGTCGGTTCGGATATCAGGAGAATGCCCAGTTCTGCAGGCAAGCCCGCGGTTCGCTCTATGAACTGAGAGACCACCTCACAACTTGCCTGGATGAGGGACACCTTACAGCAGAAGAGAGCGCGCGGCTCGAGCAGCTTGCGCACTCAGTGGGAAGACTGCTCAATGGCTATCTTCGCTCCACATTAGCGATGAAGCGGGAAGCAGCATAACGCTCTCTGCGGGTTTCTAGCTTCCCGAAGCTAGTTTCCAGTTTCTAGTTTCCAGTTTCTGTTTTTCGAAAGGAAGAGACCATGGCGGAAATGCACGTTGGCAAAGTGGTGGAAGTCATCGGGCCGGTGGTGGTGGTGGCGTTTGAAGGCGGCCAGCTTCCCGCGATTTACAACGCCGTGCGGATTACTTCCCAAGGCTTCGACACGCCGGCCCCCATTGATGTCATCGCGGAGGTCGAACAGCACTTGGGTGAAGGCCGCGCCAAGTGCGTGGCGATGCAGCCCACGGATGGGATGGTGCGCGGCATGAGCGTGGAGGACCAGGGCGGGCCCATCACCGTGCCGGTCGGCAAGGGCACGCTGGGACGCGTGATGAATGTTATCGGCCAGCCCGTAGATAAACTGGGTCCCATAGCTTGCCAGGAGCGCTGGCCCATTCATCGGCACGCGCCTTCTCTGGAGGAACAGAACACCAACTTGGAGGCTTTTGAGACCGGGGTCAAGGTGATCGACCTGCTCGAGCCTTATCTGAAGGGCGGCAAGACGGGCCTGTTCGGCGGCGCGGGCGTGGGCAAGACGGTCATCGTGATGGAAATGATCCACAACGTGGCCATGAAGCACGGGGGCGTTTCGGTGTTCTCCGGTGTGGGGGAGCGCACGCGCGAAGGCAACGACCTGTGGCTGGAAATGCAGGAAAGCGGCGTGATGGTGGCCGGTGATCCGGAGAAATCCAAAGTCGCCCTGATTTATGGCCAGATGACCGAGCCCCCCGGCGCGCGCCTGCGCGTGGGCCTGTCGGGCCTTACCGTGGCGGAGTACTTCCGCGACGTGGGCGGCCAGGACGTGCTGCTGTTCATCGACAACATATTCCGCTTTACCCAGGCAGGGGCGGAAGTTTCGGCGCTGCTCGGCCGCATGCCCTCCGCCGTGGGCTATCAGCCCAACCTTTCGACGGAAATGGGCGAACTCCAGGAGCGCATTACTTCCACCAAGACCGGTTCGATCACGTCCGTGCAGGCGATTTACGTGCCGGCCGACGACCTGACCGATCCGGCGCCCGCCACGGCCTTCTCGCACCTGGACGCCACCACCGTGCTCAGCCGCGCGCTCGTCGAAATCGGCATCTACCCCGCCGTCGATCCCCTGGCCTCCACGTCGCGGGTTCTCGATCCGCGCATCGTGGGTCACGAGCATTACAACGTGGCGCGCGGCGTGAAGGCCATTCTGCAAAAATACAAAGACCTTCAGGACATCATCGCCATCCTGGGGATGGACGAGCTTTCGGAAGAAGACAAGGTCACGGTAGCGCGAGCCCGCAAGATTCAGCGCTTCCTTTCCCAACCCTTCTTTGTGACCAAGCAGTTCACGGGCATGGAAGGCCGCTACGTGAAGCTGGAAGACACCACCAAGGGCTTCAAGGAGCTCGTGGACGGCAAGCACGACGCCCTCACCGAACAGGCGTTCTACATGGTGGGTACCATCGAGGAGGCCATGGAGAAAGCCGAGAAGATGAAGGCGGCAGCCTAGGAATCGGGTCATTGAATCATCGGGCCATCGGTTCATTTAAAGGCTGTCCGTGGTCCGTGGTCCGTCGTCAGTGGCTTCAGACTTCCGATCTCCGCGTATCGCTTGCCGCGGACCACGGACAACTGACCACGGACAGCCCTCAGATGAGCTGATGCGATGGCCGATGGCCCGATCAAACAAAGCTATGGCAGACATTACACTTCCTACAGAAATTCGTCTCGACATCGTGACTCCTGACCGCTTGGTGGCGCATGATGCGGTGACCGCCGTGACGATTCCCGGGAAGAACGGCTATTTGGGAATCCTCCCCGGACACGCTCCCCTGCTGACGGAGCTCGCTCCCGGCGAGCTGGAGTACACTTCCGGCGGCGCCCAACACGCCTTGGCGGTGAACTGGGGATTCGCTGAAGTCCTGGGCGATCGCGTCATCGTGCTGGCGCAATCGGCTGAACGCGCCGAGGAGATCAATGTGGAGCGCGCGGCGAAAGCTAAAGGCCGCGCGGAGGAACGCTTAAAGCGATTCAATGATCCGCAGGTGGACATGGAGCGTGCCCGCGAAGCCCTGCGCCGCGCCATGGCTCGACTGGAAACCGCACAAAGACTCCGACGGTAGCCATACCTTCCCACCTGCCCATAAGGCGTTGTTCGTCCTCGTGCCAGGTTTATTGTAAGATCAAGTTGAAATCACCTGCTGGCTTGGAGCCACGCGCAGGGGTGGAATGGGTGCAGGCTGAGGGCAATAGACACCTTTTTCACGGACACTCGAAAGGCTCAGAGTGCTTGGCATGAACGTCCCCATACGCGTGTATACCACCACGTGGTGTCCCGATTGCCGCCGCGCCAGGGAATTCCTGCGTGAACGCCAGTTGCCTTTCGAGGAGATCGACATCGAAGCGCATCCCGAGGCGGCTGAGTTCGTCCAGCGCGTGAATAGTGGCAAGCGCAAAGTTCCTACGTTCGATATCGGCGGGCGCGTCTTTCACTGCTCGCCTTACGATGCCAAGAAGCTGGCCCGCGAATTGGGGCTTTAGAAGCTGACAGCTAACAGCCGAAAGCTGACAGCTTGTAGCTGATGACTACCCTCGCCCCTTGGGAGAACAGAACATGCCCCAGGGTTCTACTGGACACGGGGATGATTTTGCGAGCTGTCGGTGCGAGATGGATGGGGGGCCGGGATCACTGTTAGCTGTCGGCTGTTAGCTGTCAGCCTCTCCAAGGGGACCGGGGGTGAGGGGGCCACACCGGAGGCGGCGAGATGCAACAAGAAGCCATCATAGTTGTCGAGGGCGACATCACGGAGCAAAACGTAGACGCCATCGTAAACGCGGCAAATACCTCCTTGCTGGGCGGCGGGGGCGTGGATGGGGCGATTCATCGAGCGGCGGGGCCGGAACTACTGGCGGAATGCCGCACGTTGCACGGCTGCCCCACCGGCGAGGCCAAGATTACCCGCGGCTATCGCCTCCCGGCGCGGTGGGTTATCCACACCGTAGGGCCGGTGTGGCGTGGCGGCCATGAATTCGAGGATGAGCTGCTGGCAAACTGTTACCGGCGATCGCTGGAGGTCGCCGTCCAGAACGGTGTGCGCAGCGTGGCCTTTCCCGCCATCAGCACCGGCATCTATGGATTTCCCTTGGAGCGCGCCACGCGCATTGCGGCGAGGGAAGTGCGTGCCTTTCTGGAAAAGAACCCCGCCCTCGAAAAGGTTCTCTTTGTTTGCTTTGATTCCCGCACGCGCAACTGTTATCAACGGGTGTTGGCCGAAAGCTTGTAGGGGCGCGGCACGCCGCGTCCTTGGCTTGACTTCCTGATACCCTTCGGATAGCTTTGCTCGGACGAACCTCGGCGGGTCCATTCTATGAAAAAAGCATGGGGGCGATGGGTGTGGCTGGCCGTGGGGGCCGTCGTCATCGCCTTGATCTTTTACAACCTGAGCCGGAGCCCCGAGTGGCGCAATTTCCGCTGGGACCTCCTTTGGCGTTCGATGGTGGGGGCGCGCGTCGACTACTTGCTGCTGTCGGTGCTTCTCGTTTACAGCACTTTCGTGGTGAGGGCGATTCGCTGGCGGTTCTTTATGGCCCCCATCAAAGCTGCTTCCTTGTGGGTTTTGTTTGTCGGGCAGATCCTGGGATTCAGCTCCATTTTCCTCGTGGGCCGTCCCGGCGAACTCGTGCGTCCCGCCTACATCGCCAAAAAGGAAAACGTTCCCATGAGCGCCATGATCGCGGTGTGGTTGCTCGAGCGCGTGCTTGACACCATCGCCATGGTCGTGCTCTTCGCCGCCGCCCTTTACTTCGAACCCGTGAACCCCGACACCGCCAAAGGAGTCTCCGTCCTGCACGAGATGCACGAGTGGGGGCACGTGCTCTTCGGATTTACCACCCTGCTGATTATCGGTTTGGTGCTTTTCCGCCTGAAGGCCGCGGGCATGACCGCCGTAGCGCTGAAGCTTTTTCGCTTTCTTCCCGAACGCCCCCTGCGCTCTTTCGCCCACTTCCTGCGCTGCTTCGGAGAGGGCCTGAGCGTGATTCGCGATTGGAAAGGGCTGGCGGGCAGCGTGGTGACGACCTCCGTCCTGTGGGTAATTAATACCACCATCTTCTGGCTGGTCTACAAGAGTGTGCGGCACCACCATGGGCACCTGCCCTGGCTGGCGGCGGGTCTGACGCTTTTCTGCGCGGCCCTGGGCTTGATCGTGCAATTTCCGGGAATCGGCGGGGGATATCAAGTCGGCGTGATTCTGTCCTTGACCGAAATTTTCAACGTCCCGGTCGAGCCCGCGACGGGGGCGAGCATTCTGATTTGGATTGTGATGTCCGTCCCCTGCCTGGCCCTGGGGCTGGTTCTGCTGATCCGCGAAGGCTTGTCGATCCGCAAGCTGGAAGCCATTACCGAAGAGGAAGAGCGGGCTGTGACTTTGGAAGAAACCTAGCGCGACTTTTTATCGGGAGATCCGATGATCGGGTGATCGGGTGAACAAAACCAGGACGGAAATCGAAAATCGGGGCTAAGCTCGTCCGATTTTCGAGTTTCGATATTCGAGTTTCGCATGCCGTTGCGTGTTCACCCGATCACCCGATTACCGGATCACCCGATGCCTTTTTTTACCCGATCATCCGCTTACTGAGGTGAACCACCCACGTGAGATGTCCATTCTGCGGGCACGTCGAAGACAAAGTTGTGGATTCCCGCGAGGCGAAGATCGGCGACACCATCCGCCGTCGCCGCCAATGCGAGAAATGCCGCCGGCGCTTCACCACCTACGAACGCATCGACGAAATCCCTTACATGGTCGTCAAGAAAGATGGCCGGCGCGAGAAGTTCGACCGGCAGAAAGTGCTGACGGGCTTGCTGAAGGCTTGCGAGAAGCGCCCCGTTGCCATGGGCAAGCTGGAGGAGCTGGTGAACGAGATTGAAGCGCACGTGGCGGAATCGCCCGACCGCGAACGCCCGGCGGCGGAACTCGGCGAACTGGTGATGAACCGCCTCAAGAAGCTCGATAAAGTTGCCTACGTGCGTTTTGCCTCGGTCTACCTGGACTTCAAGGACGTCCGCGAATTCATGGACGAGCTGAAGGACTTGCTCAAAGCCAAGGGGAAGTGAATAAGGGGTTAGGGATTCGGGATTGGGGGTTCGGCCGAAATCCCAGATTCTGGGGTGCGATGGCCCATCCCGGTGACGCGGGGCCATAAATCGCCCCGAATCCCTAATCCCCAACCCCTAACCCCTAATCCCTAGTCACTGTTGTAAATGAACGCGCCAAAGGTTTTGAAGGTTTCGAATCCCAGCCGCTGGTAGAGCCGCACGGCGCCGGCGTTGGCATCCGTCACGGTCAGGGTGACCTGCTCAAACCCTTCCTCCGCGAGGTCCTGAAACGCCGCCTCCATCAGTGCCGTGCCCACGCCCAATCCCTGAAATGACGGACCCACCCCCACCTGCGGAATATGCGCGGTGCCGGCGCGCACACCGGTCACCGTAAGGATTCCTGCCAACTGCCGCGTGGGGCGATGCACCGCCATGCGCGACACCCGCGTCAGGAAATCGCCGCACCCCTGATTGTGGAAGATGTTTTCAATCAGCCGGGTTGCTCCCATCACCGAAGCGTATTGATCGTTGATGAGCGCGTCGACGTGCTGCCGGTAGGATTGGTAGAGCAACTCCGCCGCGTCGTCATGGAAGCGCTTGTCCCAAGGAATCAGTTCGATATTCTCCCGCGCCCAGGGCTTCTCCGCCGCGGGGTCGGAACGGGGGTCCGCTCCTGCCGCCCGCCGGCGGCCTTCCAGGGAGAGACTCATGAAGCGGCGCAGAAAGCTCTGGAACCGGCGGGACAGGAAGCAGGACTCCAGTTCCTCGCGCTCGTAGTGCGCAAGCTGCGCTTCAATGCGGCGCACACCGGGGGTTCCCAGGAGCGTCTCTAGTGTGTGTTCCAGCACTTCGTGCTCGTGGCGCAGGCCCGCCAGTTCCGGGTGCACAAAGAGGTCGCCGATAATCCCTTTTTCATCATCGTAGAAGAAGAAGCAGTAGCCGCGAATCTTCCCTTCGCCCACCAGGGCGTAACCGGAAAGCCGCTGCTCGCGCAAGCAGGCGTTGATGACGCGGGTCGAGGCGGCGAAGTCCCAACGCATCGCGTCGTTCCAGGCCCGCGATTCAGCTTCCAGAAGGTATGAGAATTCCTTGGGCTCAAACCGGCGAATATCGATGATTTCGAATCCCAAGCGAGGATCCTTTCCTGCACGGCGCTTTCACGACGCGTTGGAACTCGCCCTTCCACCAGCCCCCTAACAGCGTCCAAGCGTGGTGAGAAATCCGGATTAAGGGTGCGGCATCCGACGCTGCCGGGCAACACCAGCGCCAGTATAACTCAAATTCGCAACGGCTACTTTGCACAGAGCAGCAACCGGCGATGGGAAGAGGAATAAGGAACAATATGTCCAAATCCCGGAGGGCATGTCCGCAGTCTCGGGGCAGGAAGCTACAAAGAGTAGCGAGACCAAAAGCCAAAAGTTGAAGGTGGGGGACAGTTTGGCGGGTGCCCAGCCGAATATTGCGGTCATTAAGTCGCATTCCGCGCCGGCGCAAAACTTTTCTGTTACTTCGCCCCGCAAATTGCATTCATCTGCCTGAGGTGAGGGAAATGCCTGCGGAGGCGCCGTCGCACCGGCCATGGCTTTTGCGGTTGCGCCGTCGGGCGGGCTTTCCATCCTCGGGTAGCGGGTCGGTTTGATGCTGTAGCGGCGAGTTTATCCGTCAACTGACGGACCCAATGGCGGCGTAAAGCCGCCTCTACTGCAAATTGACCCACCACTCATCATCGCCAAGGATGGCGGCGCGTCCAGCGCCGGAGAAAAATGAGGTGAGCCATGATTGAAGGTAAATTGTGTTTGACCACCGTGGAAGGCACGGGCCGCCAATTCGTGGCCCAGTCGGGCACCGGCCACGCCTTGGTGATGGACGACGCCGACGGTCACAGCGGGCCCAAGCCGATCGAGTTGGCGCTGCTGGCGCTGGGCGGCTGCACGGCTTTTGATGTCATCAGCATTTTGCGCAAAAAGCGGCAAAAGGTTACCGGTTACGAAATCGAGCTGCGCGCCGACCAGAATCCCGAGCCGCCCGCTTACTTTACGCGCGTGGAGATCAAACACCGCCTGCGCGGCCCAATCGATCCGGAGGCCGTCCGGGCCGCCATTCACCTCTCGGAAACCAAGTACTGCTCGGTGGGCGCCATGATCTCCAAAACCGCCAAACTCGAGACTACGTTTGAAATCCTCCCGGAAGAAACTCTGGGAATGCCCGCTAACGCCGCCTGATGGCACTGGCGGCAGGGACTGGAACTCCCTGGCGCGTGCCGTTCGTGTTCCACCGACCCGCGAGGGGCAGAAGATCGGAGCGCCGCGCGGCAGAGCCGCAAAAGAAAACCAAAAGGCAAAGGACAAAAGGCAAAAGTGAAAAGCCGTACCTCCGAGAATCCTTACTAAGAAAACAAGAAATGACGGCTTTGCAATGTGGGAGAGGGTGCGAAGGTTTTCGTAGGGGCGGCTTTACAGGCTGCGGAAAAACCCTCCAGTGCTGTCATCCTGAGCCCTTCCCTGTCATCCTGAGCGAAGCGAAGGATCTCGCTCTGCCCGCTCAGGATAAACTGCGCGAAGGATCTCGCTCTGTGTATTTTCAAGGCAATGCGAGATTCTTCGTCGGTCGCCGCGGCGACCTCCTCAGAATGACAGTACCGACGAGTTTTTCCGCAGCCTGTTCAGCCCGGCACGACCTTGGGCTTTCAACTTTCGACTATCGACTTTTCCAGGCGTGCCCCCACTTCCTCATGGGTCAGCACTTCGCCCGGGGCGATTTGCGCCAAGCCTTTTTCTACGTCACAGACGAACCACTCGCCGTAGTCTACGAAACGCTCGATGGCTTCTCGTGCCAGCGCTTCGGCATCACTTCCGCGCTCCACAGCAAGGCGTGCGAGCTTGGCTTGCACATCGGGGTTAAGAGGTACTTCCATGCTTGAAGTCTAGCAGGATGCTGAAAAAGTCGAAAAGCGGCTTGCTTTTCCCTACTTCGGCACCTGTAAGTCCTTTGTTTTCAGGCGAGGCTAGCAATATAGTTATCCCGAAAAAGAGTTTTCCAGCATCCTGCTAGGCTGCGCCTCACCGGTTGTCAACCGCCCGCGCCCGGTCCTGACTTGTTCCGGTGCTTGCTATCGGGATGCTCTCCATCGGGAAACCCTCGGGGACCGGCGACGTCGCGCACCGCAGAGCTACGCTCTGCGCCAGCCCGCGCCCAGCCACCAGCACAATGACTGCTATGGCAAAAGCTGAAACATTATGTTGATAGCTCAGGCGCTGATCCGTTGTGAGGAGTGCATCGAACTTACCGCGGGTGGCGCCGACATCGCCTTTTATCGGCGACCGTTAAAAAGCCAGGACAGGCCATGGATAGGACGCGGTGACACAGATGTTGCGCGTATCCGTGGGGCGCATACATGAAAGACAATGTATGCGCCACCCGCGGAAGGTTCAAGCTTCTTCCAGCTTTGCGCCTGGCGAGCCTGCCCATTGAGGATGAACGTCGGGCGCGCAAGGAGGAAATCTGGGAAGTACCGCCGCAAACCCGTGAAGTTCATGAAAAAACAGCAACTTAACGAAGAAATCGGGGATTGCGCTGGTCAGCTCAAAAAATCAAGTCTATGCAAATATGGGGGTTACAATTTCATTACATAGGCTAGTCATGAGGCAGAAAAAAGGATGGTAAAATGAAGGCATTACCCGTCATGTTCATGAAAACAAGTGAGACACAAAATTGACCTGGCGCAAATTCATCTCCAGGCCGTGATGTTTAAGAAAAATAAGACACTTATCGCTGAGAACCCGTGATAGTGTTGAAATGAAAGGAGAAAGCCGTTGGGATTGCCGAAAGACCCTAGAATTTGTCATCGTGCCGGGCGGCATGGCGAGATCGTTCGCGGGGCTCAGGATGACAGCCCGTAGAGCGGCGGGGCCTTGACGCTCCCCCACATGTCCATTAGACTGGCGATTCATCCAACTGAGAAGGTCCCATGAAGAAGGAAACGATTATTACCGCGGTGATTTTCCTGGCGGTGGGTTTTCTGGCAGGGTACATCACTGATGCCCAGATGAACTGGAGCGCCCGTCCGAAGGCGGCGCAAACCGCCGCTACACCTTCCGAAATGCCGCCGCTGGGAGGCGCCGCTTCCGCTCCCAATGGTGGGACGATGCCGCAGCAGGGTCTGCCGGAAGGCCATCCTCCCATTGACAGCGCGGCGGTCATCCAGCAGATGGAGGACATGGCGGCACAGAACCCCAAAGACGCCGACATCCGCTTAAAACTCGCCAATTTTCTTTACGACGAAAAGCAGTACAGCAAAGCCATTGAGTGGTATCAGCGCGCGCTGGAACTTGATCCGAAGAATGTCAATGCCCGCACCGATTTGGGCACCGCGTATTTCAACACGGGGCAGCCGCAGGATGCCCTGCGCGAGTATGCCAAGTCACTCGCGATCAATCCCCAGCACGAACCAACCTTGGTCAATGCCATCGTCGTGAACCTGGAGGGCACTCACGATCTCGCCGCAGCGCAAAAGGCATGGGACCGTTTATACAAGCTGAATCCCAACCACCCCGCTCTGGCGGGCTTAAAAGAACAAATTAATGCCGCTCGCGCATCCGGCGGCTCAAAGGCAGTGACGAGTGACAAGTGACGAGTGACAAGTGACGAGCTTCTTCTCCTGCTTGCTCGTCACTCGTCACTTGTCACTCGTCACTCGACCTTGGGCATCCCCCCGGAGTGAAAGGCCGTCTGACCCCTTATGGGAAGTTTTCTATTCGAGGTTCTGGATTTCATCGTTCTGGTGCTCTTTCTCGTGGCGATGGCGCGAAAGGTCGGGTCTCTATTCCGTTCACCCGGGAACCGCGTTCGGACTTCGGGCGGGGCTCCACCAAGGCCCCCCTCCGCCACACCCCATCGCGGAGAAATGGCTCGCGATCCCGTGTGCGGCATGTTTGTTTCCACAGAACTCTCCCAGCAACTGAGGCGCGGTGCGGATACGCTGCACTTCTGCTCGCGCGAGTGCCTGGAAAAATACCAAAAGGATCCTGAGCATGTTGCTTCCTGATAACCTAATTCGGGCGGTCCTGCGGCGCGCCGGCCTGACCCGACCTTTGCCTTGCCGCACGTTGCGTTGCCCCCTGCGGCCCGTGGGGGGAGTGGCGCTTCTACTGCTGGTGCTTGCCGGGGGCACGGTGGCGCAGGGGGCGGGTGGCGACGTAAAGTTAACCCGTAAATACCGCTCTGGCCGGTCGATGGTCTATGTAACCAAAGTCCACACGAACTCGAAAATCGATTCCCATCCCCCGGGATTGAAAAACTTCTTCCCGCCTATGCCCACGGACTTGCGCTTGAACCAGCAAAGTACCGTGACGGTGTCGAAAGTGGCCTCGGATGGCGCGGCGGATGTTCAGCACCGCTTCGACAAGTTCGAAATCCAGACCGACCTCGGGGCGCTCCCCGAGAACATCCGCGACTCCATAACTCAGGCCCAGCAGGAAGTGAGTCGACAGATGGTGGGCCAGACACTGACCGTCCACTACGATCATGATGGCCGGCTGGTGGATTTCGAGGGTGCCGACAATCTTTTCCGGGACATTGATGCTCCGGTACGAGAACCGCTCTTACAGATGCTGCGGCTCTTCCTGGAACAAATGGGAGGTCAGTCGCTCTATCCGGACCACCGCGTCAAAGTGGGCGAAGAGTGGTCGGAAAAACTCGACGCCCCACCGACCAAGTACTACCCGTTCCAGGTGCAGGGGAAAAGCACCTTGCACTATTCCGGCAAAACGCGCTACCAGGGAGTCAAGGCTGCCATCGTGGATTATCACTTCGAAAATGCGCTCACTCCCGCCCTGGAGGCCTTGCGCAAGGGGGGAGCGCTTCCGCAGCTCGAAGCCATGGGGATGCGGCTGGACATCCAGATCAGCGGAAAGGGGCAAGGCCGGATTCTCGTGGCGCTGGATGACGGCCGCGTGCTCCAGAATCATTCCACCCTACACCAGACCCTCAGTGCCCTCATGAAAGGCAAGGAAGGGTTCGTTGCGCCCGCAGAACAGGTTCCCCGGCTCGAAATCCAGTCCGACACGGAGATGGAGGTTGAAGGGAACAAGCCTTGACAAGCCTTTACAAGCCCTCAACAAGCCTCAAAGGCTAGCATAAAAGGGCTGAAATCTTTATTGACAAAGCGGCAAGCGTCCCTATAATCAGCAAGAGTTTCGTTCAACCCTGGGGAACGCAAGGGTAGGAATGAATCAATCCCTCAGCACGGCATGGCCAGTGGTTCTGAGTGTAGCCGGATTTGATCCCTCGGGCGGCGCCGGAATCGTGGCCGACCTCAAAACCTTCGCCGCGCACAACTGTTACGGCGTCGCGGCCATCACCGCTTTGACCGTCCAGAACAGCCAAGGAGTGACATCCGTCCACCCCGTTGAACCGTCGGTGCTAAGAGAATCAATCCTGTCCCTTCTCGCCGACGGCCGGGTGAAAGCCCTCAAAATCGGGATGCTCTGTAACCAGGCCATCGCCGAAGTCATCGGCGAGATTCTGGAGTCGAATTCGGGTCTTCCTGCGGTGCTCGATACCGTGCTGCGCTCCTCCAATAACTTTGACCTGTTGGAGGCTGCGGGCTTGGACTTTGTCCGGCGGCAACTGCTCTCCCGCGTGGCGGTGGTAACACCCAACTTGGCGGAAGCAGCGGCGCTGGCGGAAATGCCAGTCGATAATCTGGAGAGCATGAAGGCGGCGGCGCGCAAATTGGTCGAATTGGGTGCGCGCGCCGTGGTGGTGACCGGCGGGCACCTGGACAA
>JBEKAD010000058.1:0-13598 GCA_050018435.1 Terriglobia bacterium | reverse complement strand
CGGCAACGGACCCTGGTTCATCCCTGCCGGGCGGGGCGCGAAGGAGCTGATTGATTGGCACTATGGCTACCCTTTCGATGGAGCGGAGGGCTTGTTTCAGCTTGCGGACGGACGATTGCTGATCGTCTCGGCGAACCAGGGAAGTCTGACGGTAAAGCCGAGGGATGTGCTGGCGGGTTTTCAATCTCCTTCAGATTTTTCGACGCTCAACCCATTGCGCACGCTCGCCCGGGACGCGCAGGGACACTTTTGGGGAATTCTCGCCGCCGGGGACAGCGCCCTGAGCGAATGGGACGGCCGCAAATGGGTCCAGTATCCCCTTCCACGGAGCTTTCCGGTGGCGCAATCGTGGGACCCGACTTCGGATTCGCTGGGACGGATATGGCTCCCTTTCCGCCTGGCCGGTGGAATCGGCGATCGCACACCGTTTATTACCTGGAGTACCCCGGCATTCTACCCGGCTGGGGGAAATGAGGTGGCAAACATTTTCGGGATAAATTTCGGGACGAGTCCTCTGGTGAGCTATTCTCGTCGGGGAATTACGTGCAGTCAAACCTATGCCAGCGACACACAAATTACCTGCAATGTCACGATTTCACCCGATGATCCTGCCGGGAGTTTCGTTCAGACCGTCACTTCTCAGGGTTACAACGGGATCCCTTTCGATAACGGCCTGGGGGGAAGTGGCGTAGGCATCTTTGACCCTAAGGATCGATCTTTCGAGACTTACCCGACCTACGACAAAGCCTTCGAAGCGCAACTCCTCCATCGAAACGAATTCCATCTGCCCGCGAAGTTCTTCAAGGCTCCCGTGTTCGCTCCCGATGGCAGGATTTGCTACCGTGAGACCCGGTCGCGCGTGCGGTATTTCGACGGCGAGCGCTGGCGAGAGTGGTCAAACCACGATATTGCCGGCCCCCAGAACGTCGAATTCGAGGAGCCGCCCTTCTTCGACCGCGCGGGCAATCTGGCCGTCCACCTTCATGGCCAAACGTGGGAGTTCAACAACCAAAAAGGATGGCATCTCATTGCGCCGGAGCCGGCTCCCGGCGCCGATCAGGAATCGAAACCTCTGCACTTCAGCCCTACCTCTCCCGCTTGTGGGGTGGAACATGTGGAATCGATAGCGCAGGATCGTCTGGGAACTTTTTGGTTCACCTCGCGCGGCCAGGTATATCGAGCGCTTGGCGGGCAGTGCGTGCCTCAATTCGCGCCGGATGAGCATCAACCCTTTGTCGATGCGCGCAAACTTCAGGATGTCGTCACCGACCCCCAAGGAAACTCGTTCCTGCTGACCCAGGTCGCCGTTTATTACTGTGAGTACGTGATCCTGAAAGCGAGGCTGCCGCTCCCGCAAAGCGCGCTGCGCGCGTCCGTGGATGCTTCGGGAAATGTCATCCTCCGCTTCGCGGCCAAGTCCAAGGGCGCTTCCGGCTTCACATGGAGAGTGGATGGTGGCCCCTGGGGTACTCCCACGAAAAGCACGGAGACCACAATCGAGGAGCTGCCCAACGGCAAGCATCGTATCGAAGCAGCCGCGGTGGACAGCCGGCTGCAAATGGATTTGTCCCCCGCCGCAGCGGTGGTTGACATCCACATCGACTTGGAAGCGCATATCCGCAGACTCATTCAGAAACTTGCCGATCCTGATTACTCGGTGCGGGAAAAAGCTGTCGCCGCGCTGGTTCGGCGAGCCCCACTCGCGCTCCCCTTACTGCAATCGGCTCGAGAAAAGGCCGGGCCGGATCAGCGCTGGTGGATTGATGCGGCGATTCAACAAATCAAGGAAGACATTTCAACCCACAAGGGACCTTGATGTCCATCTCCCTTGAGAACGGGCCTTAGCCAACCACCGGCCCCCAGATGGCCAGTGTTCCTTTCGCCATCCGCGTTCGCGGGAAGTTTCCGTTTCGCCATTGTGCGAAATTTCATTCTTGTTCTCGTGAGTAAAAAGCGCGTAGAATCCACGCGCACTTGGGACAGCCATTATGACGACGTTCATGCTGTGGATTCACTTGATGGCGGCGGTGGTGGGCCTGGGAGGAATGGGCTTCCTGCTCCTCATCTTGATCCCTTCTCTGGGAGTCCTTAGCGCGGAACAACGCGAAGCGCTTTCCAAGGCCCTGGCGGTACGATTCCGGTGGGTAACTTGGAGCGCCGTTGCGCTGTTGCTGATTTCCGGTCTCTACAACATTCGCCGCTACTATTGGGAAGATCCGTGGGGCCGGGCGTGGAACTTTCTAACCCTTAAGATCCTCCTCTCATTCACCCTCTTCGGCATTGTCCTGGGACTCACCATCCCTTTCAAGTTGTTCGAACCCCTGCGGGCCCGCCGGCGGATGTGGCTCCTCGTAGCCTTCATCCTGGGGGTGGTTGTGGTCCTGATTTCCGCCTACCTGCGGCGCGGGTGAAAGAACAGTAGACGGAATAGGGTAGACGGTAGACAGGGAGAGCATCCGCGAAGCGCCGCCCTGTTTCCCGTATGCCGTCTACAGTCTACCGCCTCACTGTTTCTACGTGTGGAAAACCGCTTCTTTGAAAGAACCGCGCTGCTTTTCGATTTTCTTTTGCAGCATGGTAATGGCGTGGATAAGCTGTTCGGGCCGAGGCGGGCACCCCGGCACGTAAACATCGACGGGAATGAACTGGTTGATCCCCTGGACAATGGCGTAATTGTTGAAGACGCCGCCCGAAGTGGCACAGGCGCCCATGGAAATGACCCACTTGGGCTCCGGCATCTGCGCGTAGAGCTTCTGAATCACCGGAACCATTTTCTGGGCAACGCGGCCCGCGATGATCATCAAATCCGCCTGGCGCGGCGAACCACGAAAAACCTCCGCGCCAAATCGCGCCAGGTCAAAGCGCGAGGCACCCGTCGACATCATCTCAATGGCGCAGCACGCCAAGCCGAAACTCATGGGCCAAAGCGAAGACTTGCGCGCCCAGTTCACCGCCTGGTCAAGCTTGGTGAAGATGAGACCTTCAAAGCCGGATTGATCAGTTACCGTTGGAACGCCCATTCCACTTCTATTATGCCACGCGACGGTTCTCTCCTCAACCCCGACGTGCCGCGGGAAGGAGCCACTTTCTTGCGTTCTTACGGATGCAGCAGGATTTTGCCGAAGAACTCGCGTCCCTCCATCTTCTTCTGCGCGGCGGCCGCTTCTTGCAGGGGGAATTCGGAATCGATCACCGCTTTCAATTGGCGTTGGGCGATGAACTTGAGGGCCTCGACGAGTTCCGCCTTGCCTCCCATGAAAGAACCGAGAATCGTGCGCTGGCGACCGAAAAGGCCCTGGCCATTCAGCTTGAGGTCCGCGCCGGTGGTCATGCCGCAGGTCACGAGCCGGCCATAAGTGGCGAGCGAATCAAAGCAAGCTTCCCAAACCGCCGCTCCCACGTGATCGACCACGACATCGACGCCGCGCTTGTGAGTGAGGCGCTTCACTTCTTCGCCGATCGACTGCCTCGTGTGGTTGATCACTTCATCCGCGCCCAGCGCGCGCGCTTTCTCCAGCTTCCAATCCGCGCCCGCCGTGGCGATGACGCGCGCGTTCACGAGTTTGGCGATTTGAATCGCCGCGCTCCCCACGCCTGAGCCCGCGCCGATGACCAGCACCTCCTCCCCGGGCTTCAATCCCGCGCGCGTGAAGAGCATGTGCCAGGCGGTGAGAAAAACCAGCGGCACGGCGGCGGCTTCGGCGAAGCTGAGGTCACCGGGGATGGGAAGGACGTTCATCTCCGCAGACTTCACATACTCCGCGTACCCGCCATCGACGAACACGCCCATGACCGTGAACTGGCGGCACGCGCTGTCCAGACCCTTGAAGCACATCTCGCATTGGCCGCAACTGAGCCCTGGGCAGAGCAGCACGCGGTCACCGGGTTTTACGCGCGTGACCAGCGACCCCACTTCAGCAACCTCGCCGGAAATATCGCTGCCCACAATGTGCGGCATGGGTATGCGCCACCCCGGCACGCCGCCGCGCACCCAGACGTCCAGATGATTCAGCGCACAAGCCTTCACCTTCACCAGGACTTCGTTGGCCAATATCTTCGGGTCCGGCGCATCCTCGTACTTGAGGACCTCCGGCCCGCCGTGCTGGTGAAATCGAATTGCCTTCATGATGCGCTCCCTTCCCTCCGGAACAGGCGCCGAGCTCCACTACAGCAGGTGCGCGCTTGCGAAGCTTTGGAGTACGGCAGCTTGCTGCCGCTTTGGCTCCAGCCAGCTTGCTGGCTGGGATTTAAGTTTGCCAGTGAAATCCCCGCGAGCAAGCTCGCGGAGAGGAAAGCGGCAGCAAGCTGCCGCACTCCAGAGCTTCGCTCCTAATGACAGCGAAGACTCAGGAAAACAGCAGGAAGGTTTTTCCGCAGCCGGTGAAGCGCCGCCCTTCCAAAACTGGATTCTACTCTTTACCCGCACCGGCGGATAGGACCTTCGGGTTCTGCCCCCGTGCAGGATTCCGTCAAAATCGTGGGTGTTGCGTACGTTCAGGGCTATGAATGCACCAACCGCAAAGAGACCTCCCTCACCCACCGCCTTGCGGTCCCCCCTCTCCCCAAGGGAGAGGGCTGTAATTTTAATTTCTATTCCTCGCCCTTGGGGAAGGGGGGCTGTGATTTTGATTTCTATCCCTCTCCCCAAGGGAGAGGGGGGACCGCAAGGCGGTGGGTGAGGGGTCCTTTTCAACCCCATTGGACTTTGCCTTCGTCCCATGTGGCCGTGCGTTGACATTGCCGTGCGCGGCGCATAATCTAGCAGGTTGATGGGGTGTTGTAGCGCTGAGCTTTAGCTCAGCACGTGCCGACCTAAAGGTCGGCGCTACCACGTTTTTCATCAACCTCTCAGGATTCGCGCATGGACATCTTTGAGGAAATCGTTCGGCTGCGAAAAGCGGGGCGCAAGGGCGCGCTGGCCACCATTGTCGAGGTGCAGGGGTCGATCCCCAGCCACGAGAGCTCCAAGATTTTGATTCGCGATGATGGTTCGAGCGCCGGCACGGTGGGCGGCGGCTGCGTGGAAGCGGAAGTGTGGTCGGTGGCGCAGGAGGTGATGCGCGAGGAGAAGCCTCGGCGCCTGCACTTCAATCTGAACGCCAACCCGGAGTACGACAACGGACTGATCTGCGGTGGCTCGCTCGACATTTTCGTGGAGCCCATTCTGGCCACGCCCACGGCGTTTATCCTCGGCGGCGGGCACGTCGGGCTGCACGTGGCAAAAGTGGCGAAACTAGCGGGTTTTGACGTGGTGGTAGCCGACGACCGCGAAGCCTTTGCGAATAAAGAGCGCTTTCCCGAAGCCTCCGAGACTTACGCGGGGCCGTGGGAAGAGGTATTCCCTAAGATCCACGTCAACGATCACTCCTACCTGGTGCTGGTGACGCGCGGCCACAAAGGCGACCTCGATTGTCTGCGCTGGGCCGTGACCACACCGGCGCGCTACCTCGGGATGATCGGCAGCAAGCGCAAGTTCATCGAGATTTGCAAAGTGCTGGAGCGCGAGGGCGTGCCGGCGGAGCGCCTCGAGCGCGTGCATTCGCCTATCGGGCTCGATATCGGCGCGCTCACGCCGGAAGAAATCGCCGTAGCCATCGTCGCGGAGATGATCGCCGTACGGCGCAACACCGCGCCCAGCGTTCCCTTCCTGACGTACAAACCGAAAGCTCAGCCCACCACATGATTGCCGGCCTGATTCTCGCCGCGGGAGAATCCCGGCGCATGGGGCGCGACAAGGCCCTGCTCACCTACCAGGGACGAAGCTTCCTTGAAACCATCATTAATAATCTTGGCGCCGCCGGAATCGAGAAGGTCACTGTAGTGTTGGGCCATCACGCGGAATCTATCCAGCGTGCGGTGAACCTGGCGGGCGTGCGCGTAGTGGTCAACCACGATTACCAGCGGGGACAAACGTCTTCGCTGCAACTGGGGCTCGCGGCGGCGGCAGCCGACTCGCCGGAAGCCGTCATGCTCTGCCTCGTCGATCATCCGGCCGTCTCCACCGAGGTTATTACAGCATTAAGCAAGCGGTTCGAATCGACTCGCCCGCCTGTCCTCATCCCTACCGATGAGGGCCAACGCGGCCACCCCGTGGTGATCAGCCAGGCGTTATTTCCGGAACTGCTGGCGCTCCCACCGGAAGAACCCGCCAACACGGTCATCCGCAAATACCGCGACGCGACGCAATTTGTGGAAGTCGCCGACCGCGGCATTCTCCTCGATGTGGATGACCCTGAAAGCTACGAGCGGTTGGTAGAGGGTAGTAGGCAGTAGGCAGTAGGCAGTAAGCAGTGGGCAGAAGGCACGGATGCATGTGCACGTGACGTCGGAATTGGCTGTGATTTTGATTTCTATCCCTCTCCCTTGGGGAGAGGGGGGACCGCAAGGCGGTGGGTGAGGGGGTTAGTACCAAGATGAACGCCCTGGGTCAAGTTCGCACACCTGCGCCACAGTCTTGACCCCCTCGCTGGCAAGACCGTCAAAGGCTGATGGGATTGAAAAAGACCCCTCACCTGCCCTCCTCCGTCGGGCACCCTCTCCCTTGGGGAGAGGGTACTAAACTCAATACAACATGTCCCTTTCAACGAAGAGGGGGCGAGGGGAGTAGATTCACATTAACGCCTCCTTCGCCGACAAGACCGCAGAAGGCGGAGGTCCCGGCATTGAGGCCCTGCGGTCATGCGTCTTTCTTGGGTGTTCATTCGTATTGCGACTAGAATGGGAAACAGCCTTTGCCTTTTTGTGAATTCGATGGAACAGGAAACCCGAGAAATCGCGCGGGGGCTGCGGCGTCGCGATCCTGACCTGCTGGACGAGTTGATCGGCCGCTACCAATACCGGCTGCCCCGTTACCTCTGGAGCCTCACGGGCAACCGCGCGGCGGCCGAGGACCTTTTCCAGGAGACCTGGATTCGGGTGCTGGAGAAAAGCCACCAGTACAATCCCCGATGGCGGTTTGAAACCTGGCTGTTCTCCATTGCCCGCAATCTCGCCATCGACCTGTTGCGCCAGCGCCAGCCCGAGAGCCTGGACGCGTTGTTGCATCCCGGCGATGCGCGCGCCGCGCGGGAGTGGCCGGACCGTGAATCCGCGACGCCGTTTGAGACCGTGGCCGCGGGCGAGCAGGCAGAACGCGTGAAGGGCTTGCTCCGGCGTCTTCCGCCCGAGGCTCGCGAAGTGTTGGTGCTGCGCTTTCAAGAGGATATGGATCTTGGCGAGATTGCGGAAGTGGTCGGAGCTCCGCTCTCGACGGTGAAATCACGGCTCTATCGCGGCCTCGAGGCCTTCCGCAATCTTCTGGAGGAGGAAGAAGTATGAATCCCGAAGTCCACGAGCGCGCCTGCCACCTCATCGACGCCTGGCACGTGGAAGGAATCTCCGCCACTGAACGCGAGTGGCTGGAAGCACACTTGGCGGAATGCCCGGCGTGCCAGGCCAGGGCGCGTGCCAACGAGCGCGCCCTCCAGGTGTTGCGGTCAAACAACGTAATTGTTGACCCCGCGCTCGTCAGCATCACGCAGGCCCGCGTGCGCTGGCGGGCTCGCGAGTTGCGGGAAAACCAAGCGCGCCTGCGGGCCCTGTGGATTTCGTGCGGCCTCTCCTGGCTTCTGGGCACACTGACGGCGCCCCTGCTTTGGCAAGCCATCGCCTGGTTGGGGCGCCGGTTCGAGATTTCGCAAGCCATCTGGATCACGATGTTCGTAATCTGTTGGATTGCCCCCGCCACCGTGGTTGGCGCGCTCGTCGCGTGGAAGCACTCGCACGCTTCCACCATGGGGAATGACCCCGAGGCTTGGGGACGCTGAAAAGGAAGCTCTCCGTGTTCTCTGTGCTCTTCAAGCTTCAACATAGAGCACACGGAGCAACTCAGTGACCTCTGTGTTGAGGCCGTTCTGAGCACGAAGGTCACAGAGACACTACGCAAGGAAGGAAGAATCTTCGCGGCACTCGAAGAAGTTGTCTCTTAGTACCGCAGTGCGGTCGAGCCGCAACCCAAAAAGGATTTCACCACAGAGGCCACAGAGGTCACGGAGAGCAGACGGAGAAAAAACTGTGGGTCAACAATCAAGGAAGCGTGATCTCTACCCGCGCAAGCAGAAGCGCTTTGCTCTGTGGTCTCTGTGCGCTCTGTGGTGAATCTTTTCTTCGCGGCACTCGACGAAGTTGGCTCTTAGTACTAATAGGAGTCGGTGGCGCGAAGAAGCGCCGGGTGAGGGGGTCAAGACTGTGGCACGTGATACGAACTTGACCCTGGACGTTCATCTTGGTCCTGACCCCCTCACCCCCACGACCCGCAAAACGTGGGGCCCCCTCCGCCTTGCGGTCCCCCCTCTCCCCCAAGGGGGCGAGGGAAGATGAATTCTTAATTACCGGCTGCCGCGAGCGGCCAGAGGAGAAATGAAATGAATCACACATCCGAAGGAAAATTCGATATCCGTGAAGAAATCAGGCTGATTCCCATGGCGATGGTGGTCGTGGCGGTGCTGGTTTTCTTGGGGATGGAGGCACTCCTTATCCTCGTGGCGTTTCGTCACGACCCGCACGCCCCGCCGGTGGCCGTGCAAGTACTGATCGCCACCCTTGCCGGAACCGCTCTGGGTATCGTCATGCTGCTCGTGGGTTACGTCAATCGCGACGCGAAGCGCCGGGGGATGAACTACATACTCTGGACGGTTCTGGTGCTCATCATCCCCAACGCTCTCGGGTTCATCTTTTACTTCCTGGTCCGGCACCCTGTGATGGGCGCGTGCCCGCAATGCGGCGCTACGGTGAATCGGGCGTTCAACTACTGCCCAAAGTGTAAGTTCATTCTTCATCCCGCCTGCCCGCAGTGCCACCGCACCATTGAGGTGGGGGCTGCGTTTTGTCCCTACTGCTCAGCAGAATTGAAGGGGCAGGAGAGGTAGGTGGTAGGTGGTAGGTGGTAGGTGGCAGGTGCCAGGGGCCCGCCCGCATTTCTCACTAGGCGTTCGGAAGGGCCGCCCGCCATATGAGGGACTACCCCGAATTGAGAATTTGTTCCAGCAGACGCTTCAGGGCGTCCACGGCGAGCACTGCGGCGTGATGTGAGGCAGGCGGCAGACCGCCAAGCCCGGAAGCAATCTCCTCGGGACTGAGAGCGGAGAGTTCCTCGAGCGATCTGCTCAGGATCACTTCCGTTAACCACGAGCCGCAGGCAACGGAAGGCACACAGCCCGCGGCTTTGAACTTCACCACCGGAATTCTGCCCTCGCGGACAATGACCCACAGCTTCATCAGATCGCCACAGACAGGATTCGAGGCTTCCACGACGAGCGACGCCTCCGCGATTTCACCCACGTTGCGGGGGTGGTGAAAGTGATCGAGGAGGGTTGCAGAATACATGCAGGCTGTCCGTTGTCCGTGGTCCGTGGTCCGTTGTTCCTTGTCACCGAAACACGAAAATCGAAATTCGAAACTCGCCGCGATTTTCGAGTTTCGATTTTCGAATTTCGGCCTTTTCGGACCACGGACGTCTGAAGACTTTCTTTATCCCCTCCATCCTCAGATTCAGAATGCGAAAAATAAGTACCGCATCACCAGCACGAGCGCCACTCCCAGCGCCACGGTCAGGGCATATTTCGGACTTTTCATTTTGTTGACCTCGGGGATCAAGTCCGATGCCGCCACGTAAAGCGTGACCCCTGCCGACAGCGCCAAGCCGCAACTCACCCAGCGGTGCGCGAGCGCCATCCCCACCACTCCCAGGATGCGCGAAACCCCTAAGACGCCGACCGCCGCCATGCCCGCGCTGCGACTCCGCCGGGCGGCGGCCATGATGGAGGCCATGGTGAAGCCTTCCGGGACATTATGGAGAATGGTGGCGCCGAAAATGACGGTGCCCAGCCAAGGCGAGATCAGGAATCCCGAGGTAATCGAAACCCCATCGAAAAAGGTGTGGATCGTCAGCCCCGCCAGCGCGGTGTACGCCACCGAGGGGTTCACAAACTCATCGGTGTGCGTCTCTTCGCCAAAGTGAAAATGCGCGGGCCACGTATGTTCAAAGTAGTGAACAATGAAGTATCCCAGCAAGATCAGCGCCGGCCCGGAGCGGGGCGCGAGGCGCAGGCTTTCCGGTACCATCTCCGTGAGCGCCGTCGCCAGCATAAAGCCCGCGCCCAACGCAATGAAGAGCGCCAGAAACGTGCGGCTCCACGGGCGCGCGGAAACAATGGCGCCGCCAAACAAGTTGGCGAGTCCCGCCACGATACCCAACGCCAAGCTGATCCAGAGGTAGGACATGGAAAGCGGTTGTCAGTTGTCAGTTGTCAGTGGTCCGTTGTCCGTGGTCAGTCGTCGGTTGTCAGTAAAACCTCATCAGCGGACCATGAACCCAAAATCCATGACCGGGAACTGAATACTAACGACTGGCAACTGAGAACGGACCACGGACAACGGACCACGGACAACAGACGACTTTCTTAACTCGCATGCCGGAAGTGCACGACCTCTCCGTCGTGCACAACGTACTCTTTCCCTTCCAAGCGCAAGAGAGCGCGATTGCGGGCTTCGGCAAAGCTCCCCGTCGCCATCAAATCGTCGAACTTTATCACCTCGGCGCGGATGAAGCCGCGTTGCATGTCGGAGTGAATCTCGCCCGCGGCCTCCCATGCCGTGACGCCAGCCCGGATCGTCCACGCATGGCACTCGTTTCCGTCCACCGTAAAGAAGGAAATCAGGCCCAGGAGCCGATAGCTGGCATGAATCAGGCGCGAGGTGGCCGATTCCTTCAATCCGTAGCTCGAAAGAAATTCCGCGGCGTCCGATTCGCTCAACTCGGCCAGTTCGGCTTCCACCTTGCCACAGATGGCACTCACCGCCGTGCGCAACCGCTGCTTCAAGCCCGCCTGGGCGGCGAATGGCTCGGCCAGATTGGCCCGCGGCGCGTCAACTTCGCCCAAGTTCAAAACGTAAAGCATCGGCTTGCGGGAAAGAAAAGTGAAACCACGAATCACCTTGGATTCCTCCGCCCCCAGCTCGACCTCACGGAGCGGCGTCTGCTTCTCCAGTGCCGCCTGGCAAAGGTCCAACACCTGGAATTCCTTCTCCAGTGCGGGGCTCTTTTGCTTCTTGATGTCCCTTTCCAGCCGCTCCAGCCTCTTTTCCACCACGGCGAGGTCGGAGAGAATCAGTTCGAGCTCCACATTCTCGATATCGCGTTTGGGGTCGACGGAACCCCCTTGCAGGGGAATGGCCTCATCCTCGAAGGCCCGCGTGACATGCACCAGCGCATCCAGTTCGCGCAGGGCTTGCGATTGCACGCCCGTGCGCGCCAGCTCGATGACGCTGCCCGGCATGTCCATGTACTCGATGGTGGCGTAAACGGTCTTCTGCGGTTTATAAAGTTCGCTCAGCCGGTCCAGCCGCGCGTCAGGAACGCGCACGACGCCCAGGTGGGCCTCCTGCCTCCCGGAGCCGATGCCGCTGCCATGCACGTGGGTTAGAATCTGAAACAGGGTTGTTTTGCCGGTCTGGGGTAAACCGACGATTCCGATGCGCAGCACACTTCCCTCTTTACAAATTAAGATAAGATAAGTCAAAACGTGAAATTGTAAGAACCTTGATACTAACATACCTGTGGCGGCTGTGACCCGCGCCTGGAGCGGAGGCTATTGTGGGCCAAAATGTCCGCTTTATGCGAACCAGTCGCCGAGTACGGCGGTATGAGGCTACCTGCACAGGAGACCGTCCAGGCTGGTCAAAGCCAAGGAAGACGACCCTCGTCCCACCTTGATTGCTGCCTCGGTACACTGCCGCCCAATCCGATTTTGGGCTCAAGATTGCTTGCGCCCTGCCGATAAAAAAGATGACCTCCGTGTACACGGGGGTTGGCCCGGCACCGCAGCGGCAGGTTCAGCGCCAGCAGCCATTGCGGGCAACAGAGGCTTTTGGTTATGCACAGGTTTATTGCCCGGCAGCCCATCCTGGACCGCTACGAAAGAGTCTATGGTTACGAGCTTCTCTCCCGTCCCGGGGAGGAAGACATTTGGGCACCGATGAACGGCGACGGAGCCGGGGAAAACGCCTCCGCCGGCACTCCCGCTTTTGAGGAGATCGACGAGATCGCTGACGGTGCGCGGGTCTTCATCAAATGTACGCGCCAAACTTTGATCGGGGGGCACGCCGCGGGGTTGCCGCACGACCGAGTCGTGCTGGAGATGCTTGCAACCATGGAGGCCGATGAGGAGGTTGTGGCCGCCTGCCGGGGGTTGAAAGATGCCGGGTTTCTGATCGCCTTGGAGAATTTCCAGGGCGCGCGGCAGGAGCCGCTGGCGGACGTGGCCAACCTCATCAAACTGGATGTTACCGCCACTACGGATCGAGCGCAATGGCTCCTCATCCGGAAGTATCGGCCGAGGGGCGCGATGTTTGTGGCGGATAGGGTGGAGAAGCGGGTGCAGTTTCAGGCCGCCGTGCAGCAAGGCTTTTCCTATTTCCAGGGCGGATTCTTCTGCCGGCCGCAGCCTTTCTCGACTTCCGAGGTTTCACCCACCAGGTTGGTTTACTTTCTCGTTCTGCGGGCCGCCACCCGGCCGGAAATCAATGTGCAGGAAGTTGCCGACACCATCAAGCATGATCTGGCCCTGTCCTACAAGCTGCTGCGTTTCTTAAACTCCGCGCGATTCGGGTTTCACTCGCAGATCAAGTCCATCCGGCACGCCCTCCTGCTGCTGGGACAGAATGAAATTCGCAAGTGGATCGGGCTAATTTCCGTGTCCTCCTTAGGCGAGGGTGCACCCCCCATCCTGGTGACTATCGCTCTGATCCGCGCGGCTTTCTGCGAATCCCTTGCGCCGCTGGTGGGCGCGGCGAAACGCCAGTCCGATTACTTCTTCTTGGGGTTGCTTTCCAGCATCGATGTCCTTATGGGGCGTCCCATGCGCGTGATGCTGGCGGAGCTGCCCATTGCACCCGACGTGAGCGCCGCGCTGCTGGGCGAGCAGAACCCGCTGCGCGACGTCCTCCAGGCGGTCATTAGCTACGAACAGGGCAATTGGGAGGAGTGTTCCCAACTGGCAAAGAAGCTGGCCCTGAAGGAGGAGAAGCTCTGCGAACTGTACATACAAGCCCTTCGCTGGAGCCGCGAACTTAGCAAGGCGGAGACAGATGAGCCCGCCGAGGCGCCGTGTCGCTAGGCCCAATACTGTTCACATAAGGGGTTTGAGGAAATTATTCATCAATTTGTTCCGGAGAGACCCCCTCACCCCCACCACCCGCAAAACGTGGGGCCCCCTCCGCCTTGCGGTCCCCCCTCTCCCCCCAGGGGGAGAGGGAAGAAGAATTCTCAGTTTTGGTGCTGCACTCATGAGTCTCTCTGCCCCAAGAAGGAGAGGGTGCTGACCACTGAGAGCTGACCACTGAAGATTTCTGCCCTCTCCCCCTCGGGGGTCCAAGGGATGTGTTGTTTTGAATTTACTTCCCTCTCCCCCTTGGGGGAGCTGATCGTGTCCCACATCTTTTGCTGGACACCGCGGGTGCGCGCCTTCAGCCCCAAAGGGGCGGCCTAGCAAAGCCCAGGCCAGCGGCCTGGGTTAGGAAGGTCACCCCATTTTCCGTTCTCCAGCCCTGAAGGGGCGTGA
>JBEKAD010000057.1:0-13599 GCA_050018435.1 Terriglobia bacterium | reverse complement strand
CCATATAATGTGTCCGGCTTGATGTATCCGTTCTCAATCAGGGAGAAAAGATTATGGAACCGTTAGAACCCGCTCTGCTCGACCGTTTGCGCACGTTCAATACACCAACCGTCGCCAACGCGATCGAGGTTTTCGATGTGCGTCCCCGCAACGAAGGATTCATGCGCCCGGAGATCCGCTGCATATTTCCCAATCTGGGCGTCATGGTGGGCTACGCGGTGACGCTCAAGATCCAGTCTGTGACGCCTGGGGCGAAAGGCGCCGCCATTCCTGCCAGTGTGCATTGGCAGGACATCATGAAGGTGCCCGCGCCGCGTGTGGTTGTGGTGGAGGATCTTGATGATCCCCCCGGTTTGGGTTCCTTTTGGGGAGAAGTCAACGGCAACATGCACCGGGCCATGGGATGCGTGGGCGCTGTCACCAACGGTTGCGTGCGTGATCTCGACGAAGTTGAGCCCCTGGGTTTCCACTTCTTCGCCAGCCACGTGGCAGTTTCGCACGCTTATGTGCACATCGTTGAAGTCGGAACTCCCGTGCGCGTCGGCGGCTTGACCGTGAGGCCCGGCGACCTGCTGCATGGTGACCGTCACGGCGTGACGAATATCCCGCTCGACCTCGCCGCCAGGATTCCCGAGGGTGTAAAAGTGGTGGAGACGATGGAGCGCCAGATCATTAACTATTCCAAGTCACCCGAGTTTACGGTGGAAGGGCTCATGGCCCTCTGGGACCGCTTGCGCCCATAATCGCGGCACGCCGAGCGGTGTGCGCCGAGGACCCAAGGCTGCTCCTGCCGGCGTACTGAAAGGTACAAGCGGAAAGATGCTTGCCCAAAAAACAGCCATCACCAACCCGGTATTGCAGAGTACAATACCGCCGCACGTGCAATCCGATGCGGAGCAACACCGTCTGTCGGAAGGGAGAAGAGACTATGCGTAAGGCACTTTTGATATTGGGAAGCTGTGTGGGACTTGCCATGCTTTTGACCATGATGATAACCACTCAGCCGTTTGCTTCACCGCAGGAGGCCCAGCAACAATGGGGGCCCAATGACCGCAACCGGCCGGAGCCGCCCATCATCACTCCGGGAACCGCCAGCACCCAACTGCAAGCGGGGCGTCCTCCCTCGGATGCTGTCGTGCTCTTCAACGGCAAGGATTTGTCAAATTGGGAGAGCAGCAAAGGGGGCCCGGCAAAATGGACAGTGGGAAAGGGCTATTTTCAGGTGCTGCCTGGGACCGGAGAGATCAGGACCAAAGACGCCTATGGGGATTGCCAATTGCATGTTGAATGGGCCGCGCCCAACCCCCCCAAGGGTAAGGACCAGGATCGGGGCAACAGCGGAGTCTTTCTGCATGGAATCTATGAGATCCAGGTTCTCGATTCCTATGACAACGTGACCTATGCCGACGGCGAAGCTGCCGCCGTTTATGGCCAGTATCCTCCCCTGGTGAATGCGGCGCGGAAGCCCGGCGAATGGCAAACGTACGACATTGTTTTTCACGGGGCGCGCTTCGATGGTAACGGGAATCTGACGCGCCATGCGAATGTCACCGTGATCTATAACGGCGTCCTGGTTCAAGATCACGTGGACATCATGGGGCCCACCGCGCACCACCAGCGTCCGCCCTATACGCCGACGCCGGAAAAGCTCCCGCTCCGCTTGCAGGATCACCACCACCCCGTGCAGTATCGCAATCTCTGGATTCGAGAGCTCAAAGAGGGGGAATAAGAACCTCCGTGTCCGCGCCGGTGTGGAGAGTGAAGGATGAAGGGTGAAGTGTAAAGGGTAAAACGTGCAGCGACGCCTGTTCAGCTTTCACCCTTTAAACTTTATACTTTACCCTTCACATCGTCCGCGGACTTAGGCAAGCCAGTGAGCCAGTCGCCTGCTGGGGAAAGATACTCCTTGTGGTTAATGCCGACAGGGGACGTGTGCGATCGTCTATCGCGGATACTCAACGGATTGAGTGCCCGCTTTGGCGCACCGGGATTTTCCCCGCACGTAACGCTGCTGGGGGGCGGGGTGGGTCCGCCCCGTGAGTTGATTCGCAAGTCCGCGCGCGTCGCCGCCGCCCTCCGGCCCTTCGCCATCCGCCTGGAAGAGATCGACTTCCGCGACGAATACTTTCGCTGCCTTTTCGTTCACGCGGCGCTGACGGAGCCGCTTCGGAAAGCGCACCAAGCCGCACGCCAGGCATTTGGCCATGGGCGCGAGCGTGCCTTTATGCCCCACCTGAGCCTCCTTTACGGAAATTTTCCACGAAGCTTAAAGGAAGGAGTGATTGCGGAAATGGGGCCCCGGCTCGACGTTCAGTTCAAGGTGCGAACCCTTCATCTTTACCGGACGCACGGCGAGCCGCGACTCTGGCGGCGGGTGGCGAGCTTCGGGCTGGAGTGAGGGCACTATAGTTTGTGCGGGCATGCGAAGCTTTGGAGTGCGGTCCGTCAGCCGACGGACTGCCGCTTTCCTCCCAGCGAGCTTGCTCGCGGGAATTTTCAACTCGAACAAGTGTAGCGCGGACCTGTTTTGTAGGTCCGCAGCCCTTCCTTGCTAACAGCGGACTTGACCGCTGGGGTGGCGCATACATCGCCTTTTATGTATGCGCCACCCGCGAGACCCTCCGTGTCCTCCGTGGCCGGAAAAGACTCAACACTGAGGTCACAGAGAGCCTCCGTGGTCTCTGTGTTAAGTCTTGAGAAGCACGGAGGACACGGAGGAACTGCGGGAACAAGGGCAACTCTACCGGCATACGACGAAGTTGTAAAACTATACAGAGGGACATAAATTTTTGCACATGGCCCTGTAGCGGCGGTCTCTGACCGCCGGTCGGCGCTCAGAGAGCGCCGCTACAATTTATGTCCCTCTGTATAGTGCTACCGAGATGGGGGGTAAACCATGCTAATCGTTCACGTACACGTGAAAGTGAAACCCGATTGCATCGATGCCTTTAAAGAAGTGACGCTCGAGAATGCGCGCCAGAGCCTCCAGGAACCGGGTATCGCGCGCTTTGATGTGGTGCAGCAAAATGACGATCCCACGCGGTTCGTCCTGGTCGAGGCCTATCGGAGCGTGGAGGCCACGGCGGCGCACAAGGCGACCGCCCATTACGCCGCGTGGCGCGACCGGATGGAGTCCTTGATGGCGGAGCCTCGCTCGAGTGTGAAATACTCGAATGTGTTCCCGAGCGAGGAAGGTTGGTGAAGCGCTGATGCAATTTGAGTTCGCCACGGCGACACGCATCATTTTCGGCGAGGGCACCGTACAGCAGGTGGCCCCCGCGGCGAAACAGTGGGGGAGCCGCATGCTGTTAGTGACCGGCCACGCGCCGGAGCGGGCGGACCAACTGCGAGCAGACCTGGAGACCGGACGCGCCCGGAGCTTCACGTTTGCCGTCAAGGGTGAGCCCACGGTCGACTTGATTGCCCGAGGCTTGCAGCAGGCGCGCGGGGAACAGTGCGACGTGGTCATCGCCTTGGGGGGAGGCAGCGTCATCGACGCGGGAAAAGCTATTGCCGCGCTTCTGACCAATCCCGGCGAGTTGATGGATTATTTGGAGGTGGTGGGCAAGGGGAACGCCATCCAAAATCCTGCTGCGCCGTTCATCGCGGTGCCCACCACGGCGGGGACAGGGTCAGAGGTCACGCGCAATGCGGTGTTGGGCGTGCCCGAGCGGCAAATCAAAGTCAGCCTGCGCAGCCCTTTGCTTCTGCCGCACCTCGCGGTGGTGGACCCGGAACTGACTCTTGGCCTGCCGCCGGCGATTACCGCGCGCACGGGACTCGACGCGCTGACGCAGTTGATTGAGGCTTATGTCTCAATCCGCTCGAACCCCGTGACCGACGGGTTCTGCGTCCGGGGTATCCCGCTGGCCGCGCGTTCGCTGCGCCGGGCGTTTCACCACGGCCATGAATCTGAAGCGCGGCACGATATGTCGCTCGCGGCGCTGTTGAGTGGTTTGGCCCTCGCCAACGCCGGCCTGGGCGTCGTACACGGATTTGCCGCTCCTCTCGGCGGAAGATTTCCCGCGCCGCATGGCGCGATTTGCGCGGCTATCCTGCCCTACGGGATGGAAATCAACCTGCGCGCCTTGCGAGCCCGCGACCCACAAAGCATTGCGCTGCGCCGTTACCAGGAAGTGGGGCGCATGCTCACGGGCTGGCCCGGCGCCACCGCCGAGGACGGAATCACATGGACGCGTGAAATTTGCCAGGAACTCGAAATCCCGCCCCTCAAGACCTACGGAATGGGGGAACAAGACGTGCCGGCCCTCATCGCGGAAGCGGCCAAGGCGAGCAGCATGAAAGGGAATCCTCTGGCGCTTACGCCGGAGGAACTAGGTGAGGTTCTAACGCGGGCGATGAAGGGCACGGAATTGACGATTGTCGATTGACGATTGTCGATTGAGCATCGACGATTGGGCAGATTCGCAAATCGGCAATCGAAAATCCTCAATGCTCAATTCCGTCACTCTTCACTGCTCTTTGCAGTGCCCGTTCGATGGCGTCGATCGTCGGCTTAAGCTCCCGGCCTTCTGCCAAATAGAGTTGATACATCATTGGATAATACTTTGCATAGGTCTCGTCAAAGGACAGTCCGGCATTGTTGTTGGCGGCCAGACAGAGGTTGAACGATTTCGGCGCGGGGCTGAGGGCCGTGCACTCCTGATGAAATTCCTCGAAGGCCCGCTGCTTTTGCGCCAGCGCGTCAAGCTCGGAAATCTGGCCGGTGCGCGCGGCGGCGTACAACCGGCTCAATTGGGCATGATAGCGATTCACGATTGCAGCTTTGCGGGCGAAGAGTTCAGGCTCGCGCTGAAGGTTTAGATAGACTGCTGAATTCTCGCCAAACTTTTCCCGCGCCACTTCGCCGGCCGTGAGAAATCCGATCAGGGTTGCAGCCGCTTCTCCCCAAGTTGCCGGCAGTTTGCGTAACTCCTTACTCGCATGAAAATCCTCGTGCGGGACGACCACCAGAAAGCGTTCCACCGACTCGTGGGCCAAGGAAGCGGAGACAAGCGTCTTGCCGCTGGCATTGGCGTCCATAGGGTAGAAGAAAACGTCGTACTTTTGCGTGTCGAGCGAACAGCCGGTTTTCGTTCCGCCCACGAGTTGCAGCCCGGAGTAGGAATCAGGAAGTTCGAGCTTGCCGGTGTAGTAGCAGCGATAGGCGACGGCGGATTCCGATGTCTCCTTGTGGAAGTTCTTGGTCCGGCGGAAACCGAGTTTCTTTTCCAGACGCTTGACGGCGCTAACCAGATCTTGGCGGTCCGCAGCGCTGGGATTTTGGGGCGTGTCTGTGGCAGCCGCAGGGCTCGCAAGCAGTGCGACGAGTGCGAGTGTCAATAAAAAGACCCATGGCGCGGATTTCTCATGACGCATGGAAACTCTTCCGGGCTGCCGCAAGCGCGGAGCTTTACAGGTTGTAGAAAAACTCTTCCCTGCTGTTTTGGGCCCCGGCGCATGCCCCGTCCTTCCAGACGCGTGGTGAAAAATCCGGGTCAAGTTCACAATTTCATTGTAAACGCATTTTCCGCGGCGGAGGGTAGCGGGTCAGGGTGGCCAATTTCAGTACGGGCGTTTTTCATTGCCAATCCGGCGAGGTGCCCACTCAGCATAGTGTCCGAGTGCGGCCTCGCTCGCCCAGCAAGTCTAGCACAGCGCGGCAGAGCCGCAAGTACAAATCAAAAGGCAAATGGCAAAAGTGAAAGATGCACCTCCAACATTTCCTGCGATTGGGGCAACCGAGGAGGAGCGTTGATTAGAATTTACAACCCTCTCCCCCTTGGGGGAGAGGGTGGCCCGCAACCGGCGCTTTCACCAGCCGGGGCGGGCCGGGTGAGGGGGTCAAAACCGGAGCGCCTCATTTCCACGTGACCCCGTGCATTCCTGTGGGTGCTGACCCCCTCACCCACCGCCTTGCGGTCCCCCCTCTCCCCCAAGGGGGAGAGGAAAGAAGAATCCCTTGTTTTGGTGTTGTACTCATGGCACCCGGCGGCGGAGCCGCTGCTAAACGATCAAACTGTTCTTTTTATCGTAATACCGTAAATGGCACAAAATTCTTGCTAAAAAAAAAGAATTTACGGTATTGCATTGCAGACCTCCGTCTTTGAGGTCGTGGTTCTTCCTGCGTCATTTGAGCGAATGTACCGTGGCGAAGAACCGGGCATACCGCCCCGATGCATCGGAGCGGTTCTTCCTGAGACTCACGCTCCCGAACCTGAAGGCAGGGGTCCGTCTTTGAGATTTGCGGTTATTGCAAAGGAAGAACCGCGGACCCCAAAAACGGGGGTCCGCGCTACCTCCTCATGAATGTGGCGACAAAACTAAGAATTATTTTTCCCTCGCCCCCTTGGGGGAGAGGGGGGACCGCAAGGCGGTGGATGAGGGGGTCAGTACCAAGATGAACGCACTGGGCACCCCAAGGTGGCCGCCCTTGGGCAATCACAAGGGTTGCCCCCACGAAGACTGGGCTTCGGCGGAATTGGCGGAATTGTTCGACAGTTGAACCCCTGCCCGGAAGGAGTTAGACTGATGGACGTGGCCCTCAATCAACCTCTCTCCGAAGCCGAACTCGATGAACTGACAGACTTCCTTGATTCCGACCTCGTCCCCGATGATTCGATGGACGTCTGCATGCTCCACGGCTATCTGACCGCCATCGCCATCGGGCCGGTCACCCTGTTGCCCAGCCAATGGTTTCCCCTAATTTGGGGTCAGGTGGACGAGCCAGCGTTTGACTCGCTCGAACACGCTCAGCATATTCTTGACTTGATCGTCCGCTACTATAACCAAATCGTTCGGACCTTCATGGAGGCCCCGGAAAAGTTCCTGCCGTCCTTGTACGAGTATGTGGAGGAGGGCGAACGGACGCTTTCTGCGGAGGAGTGGTGCATCGGATTCAGCCTGGGCGTTCACTTGCGAATCGAAGCCTGGGAACCGCTCCTTGAAGACGAGGAAGTCTCGGGAATGCTTGCACCGATCGTTGCCTTCTCTATGGATGATGCCTGGAACGAGGTCACCGCGGGACGTAACCCGGTCGAGGTGCGCCAGAAGCTAATTGCTTTGCTGCCGTCAGCCGTGCGGGCCATTCATGCCTACTGGCTGCCTCTCCGCGAGAAAAGGCCGCCCGGCCTGACCGCGGATTCCTTTCACCTGGGCGGAAGCTCGAAGGCCCCCAGCAACGCTCCTTGCCCGTGCGGCAGTGGTAAAAAGTTCAAGAAGTGCTGCGGAGCCGCCGTGAAAATGTGAACGACGTATCCGCAGGCTGGCGCATGAATAGCTTGACCTGTACATACGATTCCGCTATGTTGTATATACAAGGTTGAGGGCACGCACGTGGCAGTGACACTCACATCGATAAGGCTGGACACCCATCTGGCGGACGAAGCCCGAAAAGTTCTCGGCGTGAAATCCCGGACGGAGGCGGTGCATGTAGCGCTCCGGGAGATTGTGGCGCTGAAGCGATTCAAGGACTTGATGAGGAAGCACGCGGGAAAGCTCTCGTTCGCGGGTCACGGTGAGTAACCTCGTCATCTTCGACACTTCGATCTTTATCGATCATCTGCGCACCGGATGTCATCAGCAGCGGATCGAATCGCTGACCGGTCTCATCCGGACTTCTTCCGTGGTTTTGGCGGAGTTGTGGCGTGGCGCGACGGAACCGGCGGAGCGCGAGTTCCTGCGAGCACTGGAGAAGAACCATCGCCTCCTGACGCCCACGGAAAGTAATTGGCTGGAGTCTGGCCGGCTGCTGGGGCAAATTTACGCCGATAAAGGCTTCTCGCCTGACAAGCTGCGCGATCTGCATTTCGACGTGCTCATCGCGCTCACTGCGCGGTCTCACGGCGCCCGGCTGATCACCTCCCACCGCGCCGATTTTGAAATGATCAGCGCCTACCGGAAATTCCAATTGGAAGTATGGTAACGGCAATATCCGGCAGAAAAGGACAACAAAAAGGTTGCCTTTTTCACTCGCCGGCGCTAACATGCAACCTGGAGGTTGCTTAAACATGGCTGATCGAATTGAGAAGAGTATTGAACTGAAGGCGCCGGTTTCGCGGGTCTGGCGGGCGCTGACGGATCACCGTGAGTTCGGCGAGTGGTTTCGCGTGAAACTGGATGGCCCGTTCGTTCCGGGCCAGATCTCGCGCGGCCATATTACCTACCCTGGCTACGAGCACGTCCAATGGGAAGCCGTCGTGCAGAAGATGGAGCCCGAACGGCTCTTTTCCTTCACCTGGCACCCGTACTCTGTTGATCCCAAAATCGATTACTCGAAGGAGACGCCCACGCTCGTCGAATTCCGGCTGGAGAAGACCGCGACCGGCACACTGCTTCTGCTCACGGAGTCTGGTTTCGACAAAATTCCCAGCGACCGCCGCCTCGAAGCATTCCGCATGAATGACGGCGGCTGGACAGAGCAAATGAAGAATATTGAGTGCTATGTCGCGGAAAAGTCGTAAGAGCATGACCGCCAAACAACAGGTTCATGCGACCGTCTTTGCCGCGCTGGGCGACGCGACGCGGCTATCGCTGGTGGCGAAGCTTTGCCGCGGGCAACCTTGTTCGATCTCTCATCTCGCCGAGGGCTCCAGGCTTACCCGCCAGGCGATCACCAAGCATCTGCGCGTGTTGGAGAGGGCAGAAATCGTGCACAGCATCCGTACGGGTCGCGAGAGCCGGTTTGCACTCGATCCGGCGCCGATGGAAGAAATCAAGAAATACCTCGATCTCGTCTCGGCGCAGTGGGATCAAGCCCTGTCCAGGCTAAAGTCGTTCGTCGAGGATTGAGCGCCAGTCCGCTTGCAACCCAGTGTTCATGTGGTAATACTCATGGTATGAAAACTGCCGTATCCATACCGGATGAGGTTTATGAGAGAGCGGAGTGTCTGGCGCGCCGCGCGAAGAAGTCGCGCAGCCGGCTGTATGGCGACGCGCTACGGGAGTATCTGGCGCGCCACGCGCCGGACAGAGGTCACCGAGGCGATGAACCGCGCGGCCGCTGAGGTGGGCGAAGCGAAAGATACATTCGTTTCCGCTGCCACGCGCCGCATCCTGGAGCGAAGTGAGTGGTAATTTCACCGAATCGATAAGGACCTCCTCAGTGAACGCGTGGGCAAACTTCCACCCTCCCATCTGCAATTAGTGCTCGCGGGGATCGAGACTGTCCTGGGCAAGTAGCAGCCCAGGGCTTAGTTGCATTAATAAGCAAGCGTAGCGCGGCCCTGTCCTTTAGGCCCGCGGTTCTTCGCCCCGCCCGTGCTCCTCCGTTCCGTTCGCTATTGCCTCCGCCCGGCATCGCACGAAAATGGGTTGCGTGTATCGCGCGGTCGTAACGCGAAACTATGATTCTAAAAGCCGCGGACCTACAGAACAGGTCCGCGCTACTTGCTTGCTCACTTTGTTCGCGGATGGCCGATAAATCAACGCTGATGTAAGGGGACGGCTTGCCGTCCGCGGCGGGTCGTGGCGACCCGCGACATGGGTAGGGCAAGCCCTACCCCTACGTCAATCATGCGCCCCCGCGCCATCGCGCGAAGATTTCTTCAATCGAAAATCCAAAATCCCAAATCGAAAATGGTCAGTGCCCGCCGCCAGTGAGTTCCCGGACGATGTCGCCCACAAATCCCTTGGCGTCGCCGAAGAGCATCAGGGTTTTATCGAGGTAGTAAAGCGGGTTCGCGATGCCGGCGAAACCGGGGTTCATGCTGCGTTTGATCACCATCACCGTTCGCGCCTTGTCAACATCCAGGATGGGCATGCCGTAAATGGGGCTCGCCTGATCGGTGCGCGCGGCGGGATTGGTGACGTCGTTGGCGCCGATGATGAGCGCCACGTCGGTCTGCGGAAAATCCGGATTGATGGAATCCATGTCGAGCAGGCGGTCATAGGGAATATCGGCTTCCGCCAGCAGCACGTTCATGTGGCCGGGCATGCGGCCGGCCACGGGGTGAATGCCGAACTTCACATCTACACCCCGCTTCGTCAGCGCGTCGAAAAGCTCGCGCACCTTGTGCTGAGCCTGCGCTACGGCCATGCCGTAGCCGGGAACGATCACCACGGTGTTGGCGGCGGCGAGAATGGTGGAGGCTTCTTCGGCGGTGGCGCTGCGCACCGTGCGCTCTTCCTTTGCCGTCGCAGTAGAAACCTGCACCTGCCCAAACGCTCCAAAGAGCACGTTCGAGAACGAGCGGTTCATGGCCTTTGACATGATCACGGAGAGAATGAACCCCGAGGAGCCATCCAGCGCGCCGGCGATGATGAGGAGCTTCGAGTCGAGGACAAATCCCATGGCCGCGGCGGAGAGTCCGGCGTAAGAATTGAGCAGGGAGATCACCGTGGGCATGTCGGCGCCGCCGATGGGAATGATCATCATCACTCCGAACACCAGGGGGATGAAGACAATCAGCGGAAACAGGGCCTTGTGCCCGGGGTTAAGTACAAGAAACACAGCCAACACAATGGCAATCCCCAGCAGCGACAGGTTGACGAAGTTCTGACCGCGGTAGGTTATGGGCCGCTGCGGCAGGATCTCCTGGAGCTTGCCGCTCGCCATCAGGCTGCCCGTAATGGTCAACGAGCCCAGGATGACTTCCAGGCAAAGCACCGCCATCATGAAGGGCGGAACATTGGGCGCGCGGAGATAAAACTCCGCCGTGCCCACCAGGGTCACGCAGAGGGCGCCGCAAGCGTGGCTGAGGGCAGTCCGCTGCGGCACGGCGGTCATTTGCACCAAACCGAGCGGGACGCCAATGATCGTGCCCAGCACCAGCGCGATCAGAATCCACTGGTACTCGATGATGCCGTGGTGGAGCAGGGTCCCACCGATGGCCAGCACCATGCCCAGTTCGCCGGCCCACACGCCGCGCCGGGCCGTCGAGGGAGCGCTGAGCCATTTGAGCGACAGGATGAAGAGCGCCGTGGCGACCAAATAGCAAACTTCAATGATGTGTTGAGTGGCAAATGGGGTCATGATTTTTTCGTTTTCGTGGCCTTGAACATTCTCAACATGCGGTCGGTGATTAAGAAGCCGCCCACCACGTTGCTCATCGCCGCGACAATGGCGATGGCTCCCAGCACCGTCGAGAACGTGGTCTTGGCTTCACCCGCAATGACAATGGCGCCGACCACCGCGATGGCGTCGAGCGCATTGGTGAGCGACATGAGCGGCGTGTGCAATAGCGGCGAGACTCGCCGGATTACCTCGAATCCGATGAACCCTGCGAGCATGAACACATATAGGCTGTTGATAAGGTCGAACGTCACAGGCTCCTCCTGCTAGTGCCTAATTGCATTAATAAGCACGATTGTTTATGGCTCCAGGACGGGCGGGGCTTTAGCCCCGCCGCCCCTGGCCAGAGGGTTGAACGAGCCTTCACGCGCTGAAGCCGCATCGCTTCAGGGGCTAAAGCCCCTAAAACCAACCCAAGTTCTACGACGGGGCTAAAGCCCCGTCCTTCCGCCCGGCTACAAATAGTGTCGCTCATTTCTGCACCTTGCCACTGGGTACCATGTGCATAAATAAAAGGATAAAGCGCAAAGGATAAAGGATGGGCAGGTTTACCCTTCACCCTTCATCCTTTAACCTTTTCTTCTGCCCCTGGCGCCTAACTCTTCTGTGCGGCCGGCGCCGGCAGCGAGAAAAACTCCCGTACCCGGGCATTCACCACCTCGCCGCCTCGCGTCAGCAAAGTATCACGAGTTATCTCGTCTTCAAGATTCAGTTGCAGCTTGCCTTCCTTCCCCAGATGGAGCAGGAAGGCCATGAGGTTTTTCGCGTACATCTGGCTGGCGTGGTAGGGCACCGTGCTCGCCACGTTGATGTAACCGATGATGGTCACGCCATGTTCGACGATGCGGTGGCCGGCTTTCGTCAACTCGCAGTTGCCGCCGCGCTCCGCGGCCAAGTCCACAATCACCGAGCCGGGCGCCATGCGCTCCACCATCTCGCGCGTGATGAGCGCCGGGGGCTTTTTACCGGGAACCACCGCAGCGGTGATAACCACGTCGCTTTCCGCCACCACCCGCCCCAGCAATTCGCGCTGCCGCTGGTAAAAGGATTCATCCTGCTGCCGTGCGTAGCCACGCTTGTCTTCGGCGTCCTTGGCTTCGATGGGCAGCTCGATGAAGCGCCCGCCGAGGCTTTGGACCTGTTCCTTTGCCGCGGGACGCAGATCGTAAGCGGAGGCCACCGCGCCCAGCCGCCGCGCCGTCGAAATCGCCTGCAATCCCGCCACACCCGCGCCAATGACAAAGACACGCGCCGGAGTGATTGTTCCCGCCGCTGTGGTGAGCATCGGGAACATGCGCGGCAAGCGGTCCGCAGCCAGCAGCACGGCCTTATAGCCGCAAATCGTGGCCATGGAGGAGAGCGCGTCCATGCTTTGCGCGCGGGTGATGCGCGGCATCAATTCGACGGAAAAGGAGGTGACTCCGGTGGCGGCGAGTTGCTGCGCAGACTCGATCGAGCCAAAAGGACGAAGGAAGCCCATGACCGTCTGGTCGCGGCGAAAAAGCGCGAGATCGTCCTTGCCCGTGACATCGTTCGACCCGTAGCTGAGAACTTGGACGATGATATCAGCAGATTGGAAAACCTCGGCGTGCGAGGCGGCGAGCTTGGCGCCCTTCTCCGCGTAATCGGCGTCGGGATATCCGGCACTCACTCCCGCGCCGGCTTCCACCAGAACCTGGAAACCGGCCTTCATCAGATTGGGTACAACCACCGGAACCAGCGCCACGCGCCGCTCGCCGGGAAAAGCTTCCTTGGGAACACCGACGATCATTCGTAATCCCCCCTCTATTTGACGACAGGTTGCGACTTGATGATTTGAAATTTTATCTGCGGCCTTGGAACGTCGACCGAATCACGTCCTTTCGATTCTTAACCGAATGATCGTAAGTGTGCAAGAAACTTTTGCTGCGTGGAGCCGGTCTCGCCACACCCTCATGCGGGGCGCAGTGCTCAAAAGGGCCGGCCCGATGTCCTCGGTCAATTCTCTCACGGTAGGCGCAAGGTGAATTCATCATGCTCGCCAAGTTTTAACTTGCTCGTCGGAACCAGCACCAACCCGCGGCCGAAACAGCTCTTTACACGGAAGACGGTGGCTCGATACCGCCGGCCGCCGGTGGTTTCCAACTCCATCTCTTCACCCGAATGCGTCAAAAGGAGGGATCCCAGCCGGGGCCCGTCGGCCTTGTCGCGCTGATGGAAGACGATGGCGCGCACGCCCAGCCTTCCCTCCTCGAAGGCTTCCATAACACTACAGATGATCGGTCCGTTCCCCGCCTTCGTCACTGTGGCCTGAATCTGGGCGCCACGCGAAGGGTCGGAAACAGGAATCACCAGAACTGTTGCCAAAGCGATTGTCGCGAAAGGTCTCTTGAGCACTGCGTCCTCACTATTCCTTTGCAGTCACAGCCTGGTATTTTACCCGTGGCTCATTGGTCATGACTGTCCTAAAATCCCTCAGCGGATGAAGCGCTCCTGCCGCCATCCATCTTCCCGCAAAGAGATTCTTCCTTGATTGTACAACGCCATTGCTCAAGCTTGTCGCATCGAAAACTGCGCCCCGCGGAAAAAGGGGCTTCCGGGGGCGGTGC
>JBEKAD010000056.1:0-13633 GCA_050018435.1 Terriglobia bacterium | reverse complement strand
TCTCGCACCCAAACTTGCAGGTCTACGGTGGACAGCCAAGGTTCGATCTGGGCAGGAAGACGCATGGGAACCCCCTGCCCCTATTCTCTAATACTCTACGTTTGATGTCAAATCAGTATGAGAGCTGAGCACTGAAGATTTCTGCCCTCTCCCCCTTGGGGGTCAAAGGGATGTGTTGTTTTGAATTTACTTCCCTCTCCCCCTTGGGGGAGAGGGGGGACCGCAAGGCGGTAGGTGAGGGGGTCGAATATTGGGAACGGTCAGCTTAAGTGAACAGTATTGCCGCTAAGGGTGCGGGGCAGCCTGCTGGATTGCCTGAATCAGTTCGTCCGTACCACCCTCGGCGCGAATTTGATTCAACTCGGCATCCGTGGGCGAGAACTTGATGCCGCGCTCTTTGACGAGCTCCGCGACGCGCGAGCTGGGCACTTCGCCGTGGAGCAACGAGATAATCTCCTGCATGCTGAGCCCCTTGGGGGGCACAGGAGCGGGCTTGGGCGTGTAACGAACAACAAAAACAAGTTTCGTCTCCAACTGAGCCGCATTGGCGGCGGTGATCTCAATCGGGTTTGCGCCCGGCTGAAGGGGCAGCGGTTCGGACCAAAACTCGGCCGCCTGGTTGCTCTGCGGCCGCATGTTGGCTGGTGCGCCATTGATCTTGACTACGGGAATACCCGTGCTATCCATGGCGAAACCGCGGATGGTCAAAGGTGAGTCATTCGCGTCCACCACCTGGTTCGAGCCAGCTCCGGAAGGCGCTATCAGAAGAATAGCGGGTGGAGCGGACGGGGGCGGCTTGGGCTCCGGCGCAGTGACAGCGGGGGTCACCACCGGTGGGGCCACGAACGGCGGGGGCGGAGCAGTGGCCGCCTTCACCTGCGCCAGCACGCTATCGAAGTTTGACAAGGCTTCTTGAATGGATGCTGTCCCCCGCTCCCCCGCGCTTGCAACGTCCCAAAACGCAGGGCAGTTGTGGATGCTTTCCCAGCGGTCTTCGGGGGCGTAGAAGATCGTATATTTCTTTGACCCACTGCGGAACCTGATGCTCTGTTGCCATATCTTGATGTCGCTGATTTCCCCGGCGCGGATGTCGAATCCCTGGTCCAACCTTTTGAGCGGCTGGACCACCTTAAAGTGGATACCTGCATGCGAGATATCGAGCCACCCGTAAGCCATGCTGGCACAGAGCGCGCCGACTAGGCTCCCAATGGGGTAACGCAAGGTAGGGTCGGCGCCGACATTAAGGAGCTGCGGCTGGGTGAAGTTGTTCGCGTCGAAAACCATGGTCCCGCCGCGTTTCGAAGCTTTCTGCTGCGCTGGCGCAGCCGAAGCGGTACAGATAATCAGGCATAGGAAAGGAACGGCGCCGCCCTTTCGCAACGCTCTGAGGCTCAGGCCCATCGTAAACTGACCTCCCCTACCTTCTGCCTTCAACAATGGTGGTTCAGAGACCCCTCAAAGCCGTCGGCTGCTCGCTATGATCCGGAATTCCCAGCTTCAGCTTTATCTCAACGCGAGAACCATACGCCTGCCGCCCTAGCGCGTCAAGTTCAGATCGACAGGGACGGCAAGGGGTCAATCCCTCTACCCAGTGGGTATTCCGGTCAGGCTTTACTGCCAGCTTGGATGATCCGATCCACAAGTCCTCCGGGAGCACAGGGCCCGTGCAAATCCGCGTGGTCGAGGGCGGCAGGAAGGGCCCACAGCATCATGTTTTGATAGTAGTCATACCCGCTGATGCGCTCGCCCGTCGCCGCCTGGACAATGCAAGGCTGGTTCCAGGTATAACCCTTTTCAATCAGGTTGAAGAGGCAACGCCGCGCCTGCTCCAAGCCGAAATCTGTCTCCCCGGCATAGATAAACGTCATCGCCAGCATCAGTTGCTCGGAGACAAAATAGGTGTAGGGGCCGTATCCGGCTTCCTCCCAGGGGGTGCCGTCGGGATTGGCAAAGAAAACCGTGCCATACGGGGACAACTGCGCATTCTTCGCCTGGATCGTCCGCAGCGTCGTTTTCGCCCGATCAGGGCGGAAAACGGGCGGCAATCCGTGAAACCTGTTGATCCAATCTCCGTCCAACTGGCAACTGAAAATGCGGTCCGAGCGCTTGCCGGTTTCCGGCTCGAAATAGGCCAGGTAGTACTCGCCTGCCCACATCTTGTTTTCCATCGACTCGCTGCCTTGTCGGAACCACTTCCGGCACTGCGCGGCGAACTCCTGGTCACCGGCCTTCTCGGCCATCCGCTCGGCAATTTTCAATTGAGCCAAATGCAGTCCGCCGACGTGGGCCGTCATCCCAAACCACTTCTCGCCTTCCACCCACTCCGTGGCGCGCTGGCCGGTGACGGGGTCGATGTTCCCTGCGGGCATGCTAATCACGCCGTCGGGGCCGGGGTTCAAGTTCATCGTGTATAGGGTGTTCTGCTTGATGGAAGGATAAAACTCCGTGAGGATTTCATTCTTCCCGGTCCGGAGCCAATATCGATCCAACATGTCGGCGTAGGAAATGCCGTTGGTTGTGGTTTGATACCCCCGAACGGGAGAGGCCATTTCACTTCCCTCGGTCTGCGGTTTTCCCGTGCAACCGCCGAAGATCCAGGGGGCCGCGCCGTCGGGATACTGGTAGGCTTTGTAACCGCGCAGCGTGGAAAGCGCCAGTTCGGGGAAGAAATAGACCAGGGGGATATTTCCATAAAAACTGCAAGGAATACACTCGATCTGGGGGCATTCGCGGGGGGATTCGTTCATCCCAAACAGGCCGTCTTCTTTGCGGCACCAATCCCCGATGGGAGGCTGGGCCGCAGCCCACATACCGACCTCATTAATCAAATACAAGTTGTTGACCAAGGTCTCGCGCAGCCAAACGGGCAGCTTCTCGTGCGTGTAGATCGCCTGCTGCCAATTCAAGACGCGTTTCAACAACGGGTCATGTTCGCGCGCCATCCGTTGGGCCACGGTCAAGGAATCCGCGTATCGGGTGGCATACATGTGGGTGAAGCAATGGGCGCCTTCCCCTTTCCATAAGGGCGCATACCAGGCGAGGACGAAGCGGATGGTCTTGGCTTCCCGTGAGTCCAAGTCGAAGTCCACCGCGAGAGAGGTTCCAAACTCATTCTCCTGCGGGGAGGGGCCGCGCCGCCCGTTCCAAGTGTTGCCCACCGTTCCCAGGTGTCCGCCCATCCGCACTTTTTCACCGCCGAGGGCCGCCAGCGTGTAGCCGACGCCCTCGTCACTGGTGACGGAAACGCCATTTAACTCGCCCTGAAGTTCTTTTCGCCTCGCCGGCGCCGCCCCGTTGGCCACGGGCTCCAGCGCCGTGTACCAGTTGTAGTTGACTCGTTCGCGGGGACTCGTGGGGGAAATTTGGGCTTCCCCTTGTGTGGGGCCGGGAAAGCTGAACATCAAGCTGCCCTGTTGCCGTGCGGTCGTCTGATTTCGCAGGCGCACTTCGAAAACCGCTCCGGGGGTGTTGGACATGGCCGTATCCCCCGGTATGAACAGACTCCAGGCACGCAGTCCGACGCTCACCGGAGCACTTGTTTCGTATTCCAGATCCGCCACGGGGTAGTGTCCCCAATAATGAATCTCGCTGGCCTTCTCAACCTTTTCAATCTCTTCCGTATGCCGTGTAGCCAGGACCCAGGTTTGCTTTCCCACGCGGATGCCGAGGAAGGGATGCCGCAGTGGCCCGCGAGGAGGAACGAAAGAGCCGAACAGGGAACAGTACCCGAAGGTCCCATCCGTATCGAGGTCGATGCCCCCCGTGTCAATGGCCCCCAGGGGCAGCCCACACTCAGCGGGTTTACTCTTCCGGTAAATCAGGCCGCAGACCGGTTCAGTGAACCCTGACGCGGTGAACTGTGACCAAGCAAGCGCAGAAAGGCTCTGGGCAGGAAAGAGCTCTCCCGACTCTCCCGCCGAGGCCTTAAGCCCGAGTCGTTGCCCAGCGGCCTCGAGCGTAGGATTTAAAGCGGAGCCCACGATTCCCGCGGTCGATGCAAGGACGAATTTACGACGATCCATTTGAACCTTCCTTTCGTGGTGGAAGAGTTTATACGAATCACCTAATTCCACTTTGCTCTTTCGCAAAGAACGCATCCCAAAAATCCAGCCGGGCTTGGTGAGGTAGGGGCACGGCTTCCACCTTGTCTCCGAGTTGAATGACCAAGTGTGTTTTCTCGCTGTAAATAGGCCACCGTGGCAAATCTTTTCCGTTGGGATCACCCCTGGTGGCGAAATTGACCCAATACGAGGATATGATCTCCGACAGTCTGCTATCGATCGGGGTCCATGCCCACTCCGGGTGGTAGTTCATGGTTCCGAACACATAAAAGAGGTCGGACCCGTGAAAGGCTCCATACCGGCGGGCGTTCGGCATGGGAGGCACGCGGTTCAGAAAATAGAGATAGGCCTTTGATTTACCGGTCCGAGTTTGCAGGTTCACCCAGGTTCGTGCTGCACAGGCAAACATTTCGTCAGTTTTGCTGGCGATTTCCGAGGGCAAGACCTTATCTTCGGAATTTACCGGATAGAGCTTCAGAAATTCCTGCGCCTGATCCCCGAATCGGCGATTTGCTTGCGCAATGAATTCCTCGGCGCTGACGGGTTGCAGAAAAAAGGATCCCTCGTCAGCGTTCGTTCCGGTAAGCAACGGCACATCGTTTTGTTTTCCGGCAGCGAAGAGGTGGTTAGGGCTATCGGGTAAGAACCAGCCATCAACGTCAGGCCCGAAGCTCGAACGCCCTCCGCCGTTCGCCTTGGTAAAAGCCTCAAACGCGCCGTAGACCTGATCCGCCGGCATGGCACGCAGCTCGGCGATAGATTTCGCACCTGCTGATTGTGCAAATCTTATTCCCGTCTGCTCCGCCCTGGCCAGCAGCAATTGACCCGATCGGCCTTCCACCGTCGTCGCCCCACTTTCCCCGATGGCACGCTGGAACAGCCCCTTGGCCAAAGGTGATGCCATCAGGCAGCTCACCGCCATGGAGCCTGCCGACTCGCCGAAAATCGTGACTCGCTTAGGGTCGCCGCCGAATGCCGCGATGTTATTCCGCACCCATTGGAGAGCCGCAACCATGTCCAACAGTCCGTAGTCACCCGCGGCATGATGGGGGGATTCGTCGATCAGGTCCGGGTGAGCAAGGAACCCGAACACCCCGACGCGATAGTTGAAGCTCACCACTACGACGCCCTTCTTTGCCAAGGCCTCCCCGTTGTAGTAAGGCAGCGAGCTTGATCCACCTTTGAACCCACCGCCGTAAATCCACACCATCACTGGCAGCCGTTTTCGGGGAGAATTCGCGTGCGTCCAAATGTTTAAGTAAAGGCAGTCCTCACGGATGGGCTCCCGCTTCTCCCTCAAATCACGAAAGGGGCCGCCCATGGCGTTTGGCGACTGCATGCACTCCGGCCCAAACTCATCTGCTTTGCGGATGCCCTCCCACGAGTGAGGAGGTTGCGGCGGGCGCCAGCGTAGTTCCCCGACGGGCGGGGTGGCGTAGGGGATGCCTTTAAATACGCGTATCCCCGGGGTTGATCCCGAAGTTCCAGAAACGAGACCACTCGCAGTATGGACAAGCTCACCCGCGGCCGCCCTGGCTAACGCCCCGCTGCTTAGGAAAAATAGAACCAAGACGACGATTCGTTTGGCCATGACCCTCTCCTACTATCAGGGGTAAAGAAAGCGCTCTAGAATTTCCGCCCGGGGCTCGCCCGCTTCCACCATACGGGCCAGCAAGCGTTCGCGCAAGTGCGCGGTGGCATCCTTCATTGACAGGGTGCCTTGATAATGGACGAGTTTGGGGTCGTCCCGGCGGCCGGCCAAGTTAAGGAGTTGGTGGGGATCGTCGAATAAGTTGTACATCTGATACTCCTCGTACTGGTCGCTGGAGGCGGCAGCTTTCCGGCCAGAGCGCGAGTCAACCACGGCATAGGTCCACTGCGGCGTACGCAGGGCGCGGCCCGATTGCGATTCCGTAATCTGCACGTAGACCTCGTCCGGCCACCCGTCCACTTTCCGGTCGAGCAGCGGCAGGAAACTTCGGCCTTGCATGATCGCGGGAATGGGCAATCCGGCGGCCTGCAAAAGTGTGGGGGCAATGTCAATTTGGCAGGTCAACTCCGGCACGCTCAGCGAGCGGTTGAATCCCGGTCCTTGAATGACCAGCGGAATGTGGATGGAACTCTCATGCGGGCTGCGTTTGTACTCGCTATTGCGTGTGCGGAAGTGGCACCCGTGGTCGCTCAGGAAGACGACAATCGTATTCTCCTCCATCCCCGACTCACGCAGCGCGCCCAGGATGGCGCCCACCGACTCGTCGATGCTGGCGACGCATCCGTAATAGTCCGGCAACTGCTTCGGCCAATCGCCGGGGAAGAACTTGAGGTCGCCGGGAACAAACGGATTTGCATAGCGGTCGGCGTACCCTTGCGGTCCCACGAAACAATTGCAGTCATTCTGGAAATGCGGTTCCAACTGGGAAACAACCAGAAGAAAGGGCTGATGCGCGGCCTGGCGCAGGAACTGAACGGCGCGCTGCGCGAGGAAATCCACCCGATAGACGCCGGAGAAGCGAATCGGCTTGCCCTCGGCGTCGTAGATTTCACCCTCGTAGGGATGCGAGGTGTGCTCCAACGCATTCGCGCCCTCCCAGAGGTCATCAAAGCCGCCGCGCTGATCGGCTGCAACGGGTCCCGAAGGCGCCGGATGATTATCCCCGGGGCGGGCCAGATGCCACTTGCCCATGTAATTCGCGGTATAGCCGGCTTGGCGAAGCGTGGTAGCCAACGTGACGGCATCGGGAGCAAGCCCCAAACCGTTTCTCCAAACCCCATTCCGGTTTTGATATTGCCCGGTAAAGAGGTTCGCGCGCGAGGGAGCGCACACCGGTTGGTTGGCAAGGTGCGAGCGAAACAATGTGCCTCGCCGGGCTATGGAATCAAGATGGGGCGTAAGACCCATCGAGTTCAGGCCATAGGCCCCCAGAGCGTCCCAACGGAATTGATCGGCAATAATGATGATGATGTTGGGTGATTTTTTGTTGGGCACCGGCGCTTCCGGATTCCTACCTTCCGCCTCACTCCCCAACACGGGCAACGCGGCGGCGACCGCGGAGCCTTTGATGAATTCCCGGCGCGTAACCGGCTGGCGCGGGAGTCCCGATTTGTCGTGGGTGCTCATTTCAATACGCCCTCCTGAGTCTTTAGCAGGATGCTGAAAAACTCTTTTTCGGGATAACTATATTGCTAGCCTCGCCTGAAAACAAAGGACTTACAGGTGCCGAAGTAGGGCCAAACAGTCGTCTTTTCGACTTTTTCAGCATCCTGCTAGCGTGCGCGGCGACCTGACCGTGGGCCTGTGATCGTGGGCAGAGGCCCACGGTCGATCCGAGTACGATTGCTCGCGCCTACCGGCTCAGGGTTGAGACAAAGTGATAACTCCCGGACCCCACTTGGTAAACGGCCGCTCCTTTCTCCATACGGAGAAACTCGATACCCGGCGTTTCGCTGGCTGGCTTACCACTTTCAGAGACGGACGCCGCGTCACGGGCGGGCACGTAAAGAGTTCCCGTAGTGTTTGCCGGCAGGGTGACGCTCCAGGTGAAGCGTTCGCCATCGCGTTTCCAGTCGCTCGTAATTTCACCATAGGCAGACTGGTGCGAGCCCCTGACGAAAGCCAGGTCCCCGATGGGGGCGGCCGCATGATGATGTGCTTGAAGCCGGGCTGGGCGGGATCAGGGCGGATGCCCACCAGATCTTCATAGAACCAGGTGACGAGGTCGCCCACCAGCATCACATGGTTGAATGACGCTGTCCGTACGAGATCATTGTTCCAAACCTCCCAAATGGTGGTCGCTCCTTTGCTGACCATGTAGCCCCAGCTCGGAAAGGTCTTCTGGGCGGCAATCTCATAAGCGACCTCCGGATGGCCGTTGTCGGTAAGCACCTGAAGCAGCCACTGGCAGCCGATGAGACCGGTGGCGAGGTGGCCATGGTTCTGCTCCATGATGTTCCGCACGAGCGTTTCCAGGACCCTTTCCCGGTCTGCTTCCGGGACCATTCCAAATGCCAGAGGAAGGATGCTGGAGGTTTGTGATCCGTTGCTATATCGGCCGGCCTGGGAGTCGAGCCATTTATGGTTGAAGGCGACCACCAGCCTGTCTGCAAGGTTTCCGAAACTTTTTGCATCCGCCGGCTTGCCGAGCAGCGTCGCGTAACGCCCCATCAGCCGCAGCAGATGACAGTAATACGCTGTGCCGATCAGCACGCCGTCGGTCCTGCGGTCCGGATCGCTTGGCTGCATCAACTCGTGAGATTCCGGAGGATAACACCAGTCACCGTAATTATCCCGCGGCATAAGGTCATCTTTGAGGTACTGCTGCATGTAAGTAATCCACTTCTTCATGGCCTCGTAGTGCCGCGCAATCACCTGCAAATCCCCATATTGATCGTAAAGATATCCGGGTATGAGCAGGAAGCTAGCAGGCCAGGTGACGTTGTCGTTGTAAGGATGCCAGAAGCCCGGCGCCACGTCGGCGATGCTGCCATCGGAGCGTTGCGTGTCTTCGATGTCGTCCATCCACTTGGCATAAAAAGCGGCGACGTCGAACAGGTAAGTTTCCCCGAGGCTCTCTGCCGACCGGTCACCCAGCCAGCCCTGACGCTCGTCGCGCTGCGGGCAGTCGGTGGGGACGCTGCGGTAATTGTCCTTCGTTCCCCAAACTGCGTTCTTATAAATCCGGTTGAGGAGGGGATTGGACGTGGCGAATTCGCCGCGTTCTTCCAAGGCATCGTGAACTTCCCGCCCTTCCAGAGAAGACAAAGTGGGTACACCGGGAAATCCCGTTACCTCGACAAAGCGGAAGCCGTGATAAACAAAGCGCGGTTCGTACACCTCCACTCCGCGACCCTTGAGGATGTAAACGTCCGTGGCCTGGGCCGAGCCGAGGCTGTTGACAGAGAGCGTGCCGTTGGGTTGCAGTAGTTCGGCATGGCGAAGTGTGACCTTTGTTCCCGCCGGGCCCGAGACGCTGAGCCGGCACCAGCCGACCATGTTTTGGCCCATGTCAAAAATGTAAACGCCGGGGCGCGGCTGGGTGATGCCCATGGGCTTGAGCGTCTCCGTGACGCGAATCGGCGCAATCATCTGCGCCGCCAGGGCCCCGCCAGGAGCTTGCACCGCGCGCGCCGATTGCCAGCCGCGGTCGTCGAAGCCTGCCCGGCTCCATCCCGCCATCTCTTGGCGCGCATCGTAGATTTCGCCGTCATATTCGTTATTGGCGCGGATGGGGCCGTCCGTGGTCAGCTTCCAACTCTCATCGCTCAGCACGCGCTCCACTTTTCCGTCGTGGTACTCGATTTCGAGTTGCAACAGCAGTTTGGGAAAGCCAAAAGTTTCAAAGCCTTTGTGCCGTTGGGCGAAAAACCGCCCGTTGCCGAGGATGACGCCCACCGCATTGGCGCCCGGCTTTACAAGCTTGGTAACATCGTAAGTCAAGTAGAAAACCCGCTTGGGATATTCGCTCAGGGCGGGAACCAGCACGTCATCGCTCACCTTCGCTCCATTCAGGAAAGGCTCCGAGACGCCCAGGCCGGAGATATAAAGGGTGGCGCGCTTTACATCTGCTTCCACCTTGAATTCCTTGCGCAACATGCGAGCCGGCAGGAGGCGGTGGTTCGCCCAACCCACTTCTCCCCAGGGGGACATGCCGTAAGGCCCTACGCTTTTGGCCGCTTCCCACGACGCATCGTTGAACTCGCCCGTCTCCCAACCCGGGGGCGCGGACGTGGAAACACGCCACTCTGCGTCGGTGGTGATGCGCTTCGACTCGCCACTGGCAAAATCCAAATCGATGGCGCCAATCAGGCCAGCAGGGCCACCTGAACTGGTGACGGTGGCGGTGAGGATGTTTGTCCCGGTATGCAGGGCCATTATGAAACCCACTACGAAGGGATCGTTCACGCCCTTCGCCGTCCGGTAATTCCCTTTCAAGCAGCCCATATAACCGCAGGGCAAGCCGTTGACATAGACCGTGGTGTCGCCGGAGCCAATCATATTCAACCATGCGCGCGAGGCAGGATTACCGGGAGCTATATCGATTCGGCGCCGGAAGTATCTTGTGCCGGGACCGGACTCTGCCGACCAGATCCAGTGTGCGGCCTTCAGCTCCTCCGGCTTGCCTTCGCCGCCGTCGAGTCCAATCCACTTCGCGTGCCATTCCTCGGGTTTGAGCAACCCCATGGACCACCCGGCGGGGGCACTCCAATCCGATGCCTTGCCGGTATTGTCCCAGACGCGCACTTTCCACCAAACGCGTTGCCGGGAAGCGAGCGGCAATCCCTGGTAAGGCACTTGAATCGACCGGTCAGAGGCCACCTTCCCCGTCTACCAAAGATCTCCCAGATTCTTGCGCAGGCGCTCTTCACTGCTGGACACAAGAATCTGATAAGCGATTTGCGCGAGACCTCTCACGTTGGGATTGCGCGGCTCCAGAATCCAGCTTAGCCGGGGTTTTGACACGTCGATGGCCAGCGGGTTGGCACGATACTCGCAACGCAGATCGACAGGCCGTAATTGCCCTTCACCAGCAAGGGTGGAATAACATGAAAGCAAAATGAGGATGATAACCAGCCAATGGCGACCTATGTTCATTCGATGACCCCCTAGAAACCGGTTCGAGGATCTTCATGGGAGGTAGCTCCGACCTTTAGAGCCTGCCCCGCGCGGGGCGAACGGTCGGCGCTACAACTCCTCATCAGCTTGCCAAGCTGCCCGACCAGCCCAGAATCCCAATCGCCACCAGGAGGATTGCCAGGCCCACCATCATCCAGCGGCGAGCTGCGAGGGAGCTGAGTTTCCACTCCCCCGTCAGGAACCCAACGCAGTTGGCGGTAACGAGGCTGACAACCAAACTGAGCGGCCAGCCGATGGCCGGTCCCAATTTGCCGAGTTTGGGCGATGCCGCGCCATAAGCAAAAATACTGCCTCCCCACAGCAAACCCATGAGAATCGGGAGCGCAAAAAGGGGCGCAGTCTTCGGCTGCCGGAAGTTGGTCCAAGTTCGGTTTTTGCGAAGCAGGTATCCACAATAAGCCAGATTGGCAATAGCCCCGCTCCCCAGCACTAACAACCAGATCACGTTCGATCCCGCAAAGGGACTATTGCCTGCCTGGACGGCACTCGTGATAATTCCCTGCGACAGACTATAACCCACATTGAAAAGGGCCGAGATAACGCCGGCGCCGGCGCAAATCAATAGCCCCACCCAAAAGGGGCGGGCGGTGCCGACCATTTGCCGCGGGGCGCCGGGCCCGGCCTTTTCGCTTCGCTCCCGCAGGACTCCCGCGTAGCCGCAAGAGCTCATGCCGGCCAGAGCCGTAACTGTTCCCAGCATAATCGCCTCGCCCTGCGGTTGGCCGAATCGTTCTAGCGCCAGGATGAGAAGGGGCAAAATAGATCCCAGCGAGGCGCTGGTGGCCAACACCAACGTGTTCGCCATTGAAATGCCAATGGCGCTCACTCCTAGCCCAAACAGAATCGCGCCAAAACCCCAAATGAAGCCCGTAGCCAGCGCGATAATCTCCGCGCGTGCCGGCGCGGCCGAAAGGACTTGCAGCGGATTCGTGACGGTCAGAAACAACATGACCGGCGGCATGACCAGGCAGGCGACCACAACAAAGAGGGCCCACACGTTTTCCCACGACCAGCGGCTCAGATATCGCATGGGCAGGGTGAAAGTTCCGTTCATGAGGCCCGAAATAACCGCCAATGAAATCCCAAAATAAATCGCTGAGTTATCTATCATCATGGTTCCGTAGACTAAGGATTTAAGACCAATTCAGTTTGGGAGAGTCAGAAGGCGCGGTTGTTGCCGGTCTCCGCGCCTTCGCATTTGTCACACCCCAGAGGTTTACTTACCGATGCTCGCCGCGTCAAACCCCTCTTCCAACGCAGCGATCTTGGTGAGCCACCCATTGTACTGCGAGAGCGAGTAGGGCGGCATGCCTTGCAGGTAATGGTTCGCATACTGCTTGCCGTTCGCCGTCCATTCGATCAGAAAGAGCCGTTTGCCGGAATGAAAGACCGGGATTTGGCCGACTTCCAGGTTTTCATTGGCCTTCACTGCATAATCCCCTTCCAGCAAAGTCTCGCCGGAATCGGCGTCCCAGACGCGGTAATGGCCGGAAGCATCTTCCCTCGAATCATCTCCGACTACAACCCGGCAGTGCCAGTTCTTGGGTTCATCCACCATGACGCAGATCGGCTCCTGCACTCGCCGGATGTAGTAATAGGCGAGCTTCTTATTGAAGAAGTAGTCGACGATGGCATCAGAAATCTGCGGCCAGCCGTCCATGACGTTCCACCAAACCAAGCCGGTGCTGTTCCACTTCCTGAGGCGGGTCATTTCCACAAGGAACTTCATCGCCTCGGCCTGCGAGACCTGCGAGGCCAGAATGAAGTCTTCGATCTTGTCCGGCACCACGCCGAATAGCTCCTGCACTTGATTAGCCATCAGCTTGATGCGATAAGGATTCCCCGCCCAATCCACGGAGTGTAGAACCCACTGCGGATCGTTCGTCGCGGGCCATAGGTGCTGTTCGCCGATGAAACGCTTGAGGGAAGAAAGGCTGGGGCAGCCGTGATAGCCGGCTTCGCTGACGAACTCGGCCGTATGCTCGGTGTAGTAAGTACTTTTGAAATAGTCGCGCGGGCCCCACAGATGCTCTTCCGGCATCAGCCTATGATCCCTCTTAGCCGCCACCTCCGGCGAAATGTAAGGTGAGCTGGGCAGATACGGCCGGTAAGGATCGCAACGAAAAACCACCTCGGGTAGAACCTCGCGATTGATCTTGTTGTGCGCCGGATCCAAGCCGTGGAATAAGTATGCGCCATCCACCTCGTTGTCGCCCGTCCAGAGCGCCAGGGAGGGATGATTCCGCAGCTTGCTGACCACCGAGACGGCTTCTTGCCGGATGAGGTCGAGGAAATCGTCCGTGAGGGGATAAACCGCGTCGGCCATGGCAAAGTCCTGCCACACCATGATTCCGTGGCGATCGCAGATATTGAAGAACGCGTCGTCTTCGTAAACGTTCCCTCCCCAGCTTCGCAGGAAGTTGCACTTCAGGTCGACGAAGAGCGCCAGAATTTTCTCGTAGCGTCCCGCGTCGCGGCTGTGGAACGCGTCGGCCGGCACCCAGTTCGAGCCTTTCACCAGAATCGGCACGCCGTTCACCTTGAACATGAACTGGCCGGGCTTTTCCATGGTCGTTGTCTCGGTGCGGATCAAATCGACCTTGCGGATGCCGATGGAGTCCTCGCGCGTGGCCACCACCTGATCGCCCTGGAGAAGCTGCGTGGTGACCTTGTAGAGGTTCGCGTCGCCATAACCCCGCGGCCACCACAGCTTCGGGTTCTGCACCTCGATCTCCATCCGCCCCACCGGAAACTGCACCTTGTGGATGTGGGTAAAGGTGGAATCGCCGCACCGCGCCTGGAGCCGCAGCCGCAGTTGCGGGATGAGTTCGAGCTCCGTCGCCAGTTCATAAGTCACGATCAGCTTGGCGCGATTCCCCTCCACCTCCAACGTCGTAAAATACATGTCGGTGATTTCTTGTGGGGCATGGACCACCAGTTC
>JBEKAD010000055.1:0-13668 GCA_050018435.1 Terriglobia bacterium | reverse complement strand
TTGAACATTCATTGCCGCGAGGTCGTTCAGCAGAGGCACGATTCGGTCGGTTGTGTCGCTAATTATGGCAATTTTTGCCACCGACTGCGGATTGGTATAATAGTTTTCATTCTCTTGCAAAAACTGATTGTACTGACCGATCGCCTTCAGGTTCTCAAGGGCCCTGGGATTCCCAAAGTAGAGATCGCGCTGAAAAGTACCTTCAAAATAGGTCTGCAGAGCCGCTTGGAAGGCCGCACACTCGGCTAGGGAGAGCTGCCATTTCTTGGGCTCCATCGGGATCAACATCCTCCACTTACCACCGTGCCGTCCGCCGTATTCAACGGCTACCGGCCGCCATCCGTCGGAGATGCCGAATTGGTATCGGAGCAAGCCAGCGTTGGTGATGAGGCGTTCGTCTTGAGGATCGGTGGGGTAATAGCCTGGTTCCCGTCCGTCCTCCGTTGCAACAGCGTTCTGATACTGTGCCCAGGTGTAGATAGGCCGATTGTAATTCGACATAAGCACAATTTTGCGTGGAACTTTCGCGGCCTCCTGGGGAATTTCTGACAAGAAGCGGCGAACATTGTCGAGACCCAGCCCGCCGAAAGTGTTGTCGATCCAAAAGCCATCCACGCCCGCAGCGAGCGCCTCTTGGATTCGGGTTCTGCTATAAGTGAGCCAAGCAGGGTAACTAATATTGGCGGTCAAACGATGTGGAAAGCGGTGGTATATCGGGGTGCCATCTCGCGCAGTTACCACCCAAGCCGGGGAGAAGAGCGGTTCGTTCTGGAGCATGTCTTCCCAGAAGATGTTTGAGATCGAGACGTACGCCGTTACCTTTATCCCGTTTTTATGGCACTCGTCGATGTATCTGCGTAACTGCTCCCATTGTGGGCGCTCCGTCTGAAGGGAGAAGCCATTGCTCCACGTGACCCACACCCAGTTGAAGTGGCCAGCTTTCAGAAACTCTATCGTCCGGGGATTGTACCAGTCGCGATCCGCCTCCATTACCCTTTTCTCATCCGTTGACGTGTAGTTCGGCCACTCCGTCAGTCTGCCCTTTTCAGCTTCAAGGGGGCCACCATCCCAGCGAGTGCAGCGTAGGCGGCCCGGCCGTGCCCAATCAGGGAGCGACTCGGGTTTACTCAGAGAATCGATAGCACTTTTCTCGACAGTTTTTGATCCAACCCGTCGACAGCTAGCAGAAAGAATACAGCCCAGAACAACACAGCCAAGGACGATCAGATCATAGAGAACACCACCTCGGGAGTTCAGTGCCGTAACCATAGTTTCTCCTCCTTGATGCTCTGATGACAGGCGATGATCGCCTTTCTCCGCTGGTCCGCCGCTGCACCAGCGGCCTCCAAGCAAATCTCCCCTCGCCTTTCGGCTTTTGCCGAGAACGACTTCTATCCGCGTTCTGCCATACGTCGCCGGATCACGGGTCCGACAGAATACTTCCCACTTTCTCCCACCACACCGGGTATGGCGTGGGGTGCAAGAGCGACCACAGTTCTTTCGTTGATACTCTTACTTGAGGAGAGAAATGCGGTCCAGTTACATACGCTATAATTCCATCCAGCAACGCGACGCTAGCCGGGTCGTCGAGATCGAAATGGCAGGAGGCGACGAAAAGCCTGCCGCCATCTGTCTGCACTTCCCAGATTGCTGCCTTCCAAATCGGTTCTATATCAAATCCGACTATCTCCAAAATGGGGTGGAATGGTATTGGCAGTTTGTCGCTAAAGATTACGGTGTGGCCTTTTTCGAGAAGGGATTCAAATTGCCAATCGCAAAAGCCTTCATGAGGCAAGTAGGCGAACACCGGGTGTTCATTCACGACCGTGGCTAGGTCCATGTGTTGTCGTCCCGCTATGCCGATCTGGAACGTTGTGTCACTAGCGGGGAAAGGTTCGGTGCCCAGGAGGAGCACGTCACCGCCTGCGGCGAGATGATGCAGGTGCTCGGCCGTCAACGCGCTCACCACGCGCGCTTGCATTCCAAGATTCGAGCCGAAGGGTACAATGCCTGGATATCTGACCGCGAGTTTCTTCAAGCACTCCTCATCGGCAGCCGCCGCGAACCGAGGTGGCTGTTGGTTGGGAAAAACCCAGAAATCCCACTGGTTCGTTAGGTTGTAGCCTGAATCTTTCACCGAAACGGACAGCGTCAACTTGCGCGCTCTTTCCAAAGCAGGCCAAACAAAATCAAGCTCCCCGAGGCTCGTTACATGGCCGTCGGGCGCATTCAGCCCTTTCCGATCTCCTTGCAGAATTAAGCGCTCCCCATCGCTCACTTTCCAGTGAAGCGTACCCTGCCTGAGGGGCCTCCCGCCGTACAATGAAACCAGGACCGGCGCGGCGAAGCTCTCACCCACTCGAAACCGATATCGCCGCTGGTTGTCGAGCAGAACTACGCTCTCCCCGTTATATTGCTGTAGCTTCTCAGCAGTATCGCCGTACTTCAATTCGAAAAACTCGTTCAAGGTACCGCTACCGTAGTTGATTAGGTTCCAATGCATATCCCAGCCCCCCAGATTGTCATAGCCCTTGACCGCCTCGCACTTTCGGGCATTCTCCAGGAGGTACTTGCGGGCCATACTTTGCCAGCGGGCCGAGTTCTGGTAGTAAAGCGGCGCCATTTGCAGGCGGTTGCCCGCAGTCAGGGTCGCGCGAACTTGATGGTACATTGTATCTGGCGTCCGCCCCGTGTACCGGTTCTCAAGGCTAAGATCCAGATAACCGCCGATGATCCCCACTTCATGGGCGAGAACCGGCCGCGGGTAGGGGGCAAAACGTGTTTCGACAGTTCGCCAATCGGCAGCCATCAGGTTCTTGTAACTGAGCTCACCCCAAGTGTAGGCACCGAAAACGTCAGCGCTTTGAGCGAGTCGTTTGAAAAGGCGGGTGTGGTATGTCGATGGATCATTCTCACGGGCCGGAACCGCAACAAGGTCCTTGGTGACCCAGTCAGGATATTCGATACCGCGCAACGTCTCCATCGGCATGACTAAGCCGCTGGGATCGAGTTTTTTTGCTTCCGTGTACGTTTGCTCGAGGACACCAACCAGTTCAGGCGTACAGATTTGCTCATTGCCGCCACTGTAAATAACGACGGAAGGATGTATCCGCATCCCGCGGATCATCTCTTTCCAGGCTTCTATGCCAAGTTGACTATCTACCGGTCTGGAAGGCTCCACCTGAAGCAACATTCCTAATTCGTCCGCGGCCTCCAGAAATTCGCGAGGGGGAAACCAGGTGTGAAATCGAATGTGGTTGTAACCGACCTCTTTCAAGCGGTGGATCAGGTTGCGGTAAAATTCCACCGAGATCGGAGGATTGACGTTGGGCGGCCAATAGTAAGCAGAGTGTGCGCCTCGGAGCATAATTGGGCGGCCATTCAGGAACAAACTCTTGTCTCGGCTCACCAGTGAGCGGAACCCCGAACGTTGTATTCGGCGGTCCCATACGTTGCCTTGCGAATCCTCCCAAGTGACTTCGGTCAGATAAAGCTGCGGATCCCAGGTGCTCCAGGCCTTTACCCCTTCGAATGCTACCTCCCACTCGGCGTGGTAGTGCCCTTCGGAATCCGAAGCAGGCAGCGGAACGCTACCTTCTTTGATCAGACCACCGCTGAGGCTGCGGATCTGCCATCGCAATCGGGAGAGTTGGTTGCTCGGACCGCGGGGACCTCTCAGATCAACCCACCATGAGATGGTTGAGAGATCTCTTGCCGTATGGAGGAAAAGCGACTCAATTCGCCCCGGGCCACCGGATATGTGAAGATTCAGGCCACTAAAGAACCCGGTAGAATAGCCTTGGTAGCCGGAGAAGGAAGATCCCTTGAGACGCTGGAGTCCACCCACATTGGGGAGGTTAGAAATCGCCAAAATGATTTCATTGCTCTGGCCGTAACGTAGATGTTCGGTCAGGTCGCATTCAAACGGTGTGAGGTTAGCCGCGTGAAAATCGGCCTTGGTGCCGTTGACAAAGCAGGAGCAATCTGTCCGGGCGCCTCCCACGGTCAAGGTGACTGCCCGGCCACGCCAGCTCTCAGGTACTGCTATGCTCCGCCTGTACCAGCCGACACCTTCCATAATGGGGATACCATTGGCCACCGCAGGCTTTGCAAAATAAACGCTGGGCCACCAAGGAGCCCCTCTCATAGCATCCAGTTGATCATCCCAGTAGCCCGGCACCTGAACCTCAGCAGCGAATGAGGATGCAGGCGGCGGCAGCGGGTTTACCTTTCCAGCGGCGCCCGATGCAAGGTCGCGGCTATAGGCAAATTGCCATCTTCCATCTAGAGGGATGTCTTCTGGAGCTTTCGGCTGGCAGGCACTGACGCTCGGCCAGATCGAAAGAAACATAGCCACCAGGCATAGCCTCTGATTCCGAACCATGATGAACGTCCCTTTAACCTTTCTGGAAACTCAGTGTTTCTCCGCGCAGGGAAGAACGAAGTACAAACAAATAGGAACCGAAGCGTTAGATTCAATCTGATGCGGGAAATCTCCATCAGTCGCTGAGGGGGTCGGACAGCTTCCCAAGCTCCACGGTGGAAAGAGTGACCAGGGCACCCGGTTCGACTGTCATACTATGTAAGTCGGGTGGAGGTATCACCGAATTCTCGTGGTAGGGATCCACAAGCTCCGCAAAACGGAACGCTTGGCCCGGCCAATGCACGTGAATACGCTGAGCGTGACACGATCGGTTAAGCAGAACCAATGTCCTCGCGCCGCCATCGCCCTCAAAAGCAGTCGCCAGAACTTCGGAGTTTGAAGTTCTCGCTTCCAGCCTAACCATGCCTTCTCGAATTCGCCGGGTGTAAGCCCCGAAAACCCGCAGTTGATAGCTGGAGGGTTTCGGAACAAAGCCATTGGCCGGATCAGGTACAAACAAGCTGCGTGTCCAGCCATAGGAGGGTTGCTCCACATTCAAAAGAAGCCAACAGTAGAAAAGCGCCGAGGCATCCGCCAATGTCAGGTTCTTGTGATAAAGCTGCCCCATGGTCAGCGCCAGGCGATAGCTGCGAACCTGGTAGGGATCCAGGTTGACCGACATCTCGGTCGAGAGGAACGGCTTGTTGCCAATGCTGCGATGCCACTCCAAGAGTGTCCCATCGAATGCGTCCGGATCGAAGAAAGACTTCTGATAATCGTACATATGAACTGCTGTGTAATCGATAGCATCCCACACTTGACCGGACTGTCGGAACCCTTCAACACTTTTAATTCCCTGTGCAACAAATGCGGCATCCTCCATCTGCACTTTAACCGAGCGAAAGCCCGCGCGGTCAAGCTCCTCCCTCAGTCGCAAGGTCATTTCGCGCCAAATCTCAGGCGGTTGCGCGCGCTCGTTTTGGATCCCGACGATATCCGGTGGCGCGCCGGCGCGTTCTTTCGAGACTTGGCAATACCGGAGGATGGCCCGCGCGAATACCTCGGGCTGGGCAACCCCGGGATGGAGCTTTCCCTCATCATCTTTCCAATCCTGAACGGCCCACAAGGGTAACTGCCAAAACTCGAACAAAACATGGCCTCCGATGCGCCGGATAGTCCTCAGGTATTCAAAGTCGCTGACCTCGCCATTTGGGAAGTTATCACCGTAATAATGCGGAGTTGCATCCGCCAGTCGGTCCCAGTTCTGCATGTCAGGACCTAACTGCACTCCCATGGGGTACTCGCGGTGAAGCAGCAAGTTATATTGCGCCAATAATTCCCACCAGCGGCGCTTTCCCACCGAGCTGAGTAACGTGTAGGCAGTCGGAGTAGTAATGCCGCCAAAGCCCAGCATCGTCTGGTAGCGATGGCCCGGATTCACCTCCACCCCGGTCTCCCCGGTGGGCGTTTGCTCAAGGAATCCCCGGACGAGGCCTAATGATCCTGGTTCGGCGAGGTAGGCGAGTTGGTGGCGACTGACGTCCAGGACACAATGCTGCCGTACCACTTCTTTGCCGTTCAGGGCTACGGAAAGACCGAGCTTGTGATCGAGACTGACCGTGACGGCCTGGATGGCGCCACGAAAGGGAACAGTGGACTCAAGCCAGACTCGCTCGGGATGACGGCGGGCGGGGCTGTTGCCTGCTGTTTGTGCATCGCTCAGACCGGGAGAATCGTAATAGCGCTGGAGAACTTGAAGCTTTTCAGCCTCGATCCTTACCGTGAAGCCTCCCTGCTCTCCCGTAAAGATCCACTCCAAAGCGCCATCTTTGACCTCGAATTCCTCGATTGCCAATGTGCGCTCAAAGATTGCCGGCAACCATTCCTGAAAATAGACGCGGCGCAATTGGCGCCGGCGATCGCCCCAGTTCGATTCCAGTTTCGACGCGGCGTCGAATTGAAACGGCTGCCTCTTCACTGCTGCGTGCGGCCGCCATTCCGGAAGCTGCACGGGGATTCCACCAACATTGGAGTCGCCGGGCGTGAGGACCTGCGCGGAAACAGCGACCGCCCAGCCGATGGACATGACTGTGACGATCAGCCAATGCTGGAGAATCCGAAACAGACCGAAAGATATGAGTCGAGTATTCACCTTATATTGCGCGCTCTTTCTTGGGGTGCTGCACGCTGGACTTCGCACGGCAATCCAGGAACGCTAAGGCAGTTAGATTATCCTGAGTCCGGCATACGTCGGCGGCATTATCTTCTGACGAACCGGCCCCTGTGATCCGTCGGCGACGTCGGTATTCAACGGGCCTACTCCGTGGAGTAGGCCCGTGACGATTCAGAAATAGAGCTTTAGCGCCAATTGAAGGATGCGAGGTGAGCCCGCAGACGTGATTTTCCCAGTACTGCTACTACCCACACCGGCGTTTGGATTGCCAAGGTTGACGCGATTGAACGCATTGAAGAAATCCCCCCGCAACTGCAACCTGCGCGTCTCTCCGAGGCCAAGGGAAAACTCTTTGTAAAGCGAGGCGTCTACATCCGCCATCCCCGGGCCTATAAGGCAGTTCCGCCCTGAGGTGCCGAAGGTGCCAACGGCGTTATATGTGAAGGCTTGCACGTTGAAATACTCCTGTTCCTCCTGCTGCCTCGACCGGCCGCCCGGCAAGTATTTGTTGGGCAAGATCTGGTCGGCGTCGTCTGTGAGGCCTAGATAGGCATAGTCAATGGGGGACGTCACCCGGAAAGGTGTACCATTCTTAAGGGTAATAATTGTAGACATGTTCCAACGTCCCAGCACGCTTTTCACTGCTGTGTTATAGGCTGACAGGGCAGGCAATGACCATACCCCGGAGATCACGAGTTGGTTGGGGCGGTTGAAGTCTGAGCTGGCGTAATCGAGATCTCGGTTGAATGGATCGCGGTACGTAGAGCCCCCGGGGGAAACAACAGCCGACAAAACGTCTAAAGCGTGCGACCAAGTATAGTTAGCCTCGATCGTAGACCGAGACCACCAGCGGTTACCGGAAAAAGTCTTCCTGAGAGTAAGCACCAGCGAGTTAAAATTCGCGTTTCCGTCGCTTCCCACCTCGTCAAGGCCCGTGAACGTCGGGCCATAAGGGCGTCGGTAATCGGTATTCCCGCTGTTGGAGCACGGTCCCGCTACGGTCAGCCCGTATTGGCCCGCCTGGCAATTTCCGGGAATGTATACTGCCGAGTTGGGCTTGTTCTGCATTTCCAGATGTTCCGATGAGGAGCCGAGGTACGTAGCCCGCAAGAGCCAAGCCGTGCCGAGCTGTTTCTCAATACTGAAATTCCATTGGAACGTCAATGGCAAACCGAAGTTCGCAGCAGTTGACACCCACTTCAGCGGAAATGGCACGGCAGTGTTCCCCGCAGCCACCCCCGTACTTATCAAGTACGGATCAAAAGTCGCGTGACTGGTTCCCAACCCGAATGGGTTTTCGACCCCGCCGTACCCGTTTATGCTCGGATTCAGAGAGACACTGCTAGTGAAGGGGAAATTCGATTGGGCGCGCTGGTTGATAGACGCATCAATCGCTTGCCCATAGAACAATCCCGCTGCGGCGCGAATAGCCATTCGTCCCTTCCCAGTGGGATCGAAAGCAAAGCCGAGACGCGGCGCCCAATTGTTTACTTCCGAACTGTACCCATGCCTCGGCACTCCCGGATCCCCGGCTACCACCGCGCCTGTAGGCAAGTTCGGAAATTTGAGCGATTGCAGGCCGGGGCGGAACAGGGTTACCGCATTATCGTATTCCTCTACCCAGGGCAAATACGGATCGAAGCGAATTCCCATATTCACCGTAAGCCGCTTAGAAACCTTAAAGTTATCTTGGAAGTAACCGTTGACTACGTTTTGCCGCACAGCTTCATCAAACGTCCCATTGCCTGTGACACTCGAGGGAAAGCCCAACAAAAAACTTGCCTGTGTGAAGTTGGTGTATGCCGAACCATAATTCCAACTAAAGTTGATGCCCAACCTTTCCTCATTGAGTTGACTCCTCATGTATTGTACGCCCCATTTGAGCTCATGTCTCCCCGCGATGCGCGTCATGCTAAGCTGGTACTGAAAGTCGCTTGTATTGATCAATTGAAACCAGCCCGAGTATCCCATCGACATGGTGTTGAGCGCACTAAAATAATTCTCTCCTCCGGAAGGAACTCCTATAATCCCTAGCGCCGCAGCATTCCCCATCGTTGTTGGGCCGGGAGTGTCGTAAAACTGTGGACTGGAAAGTCGGTTGAAGGTAATATTCCAGGTGGCCATGAACTTCGGCGAAATGACGTGGGTGCCCGATAGGGTAGCGTTCTGGGATTTCTGGAACATGACACAGCATTGATAGGGTGACCCATAATTCAGGGCCGGCACGACTGTGTTGACCTCCGGCGTGGGTTTATAGAAATCGTAGAAGTATCGAAAACTTATGTGGTTACTAGGCGTAATCTGGTGGTCAATGCGTGCGAGCCATTGGGGCTCGTCGTAAAACGTCTCGGCCTGTCGATAGGTCAACAAGCCTGTAGTAGGATCGCTCGTAGGGAGAAGCGGCAGCCATTTACTATCGACCGGATCGAAGCGATTGAGTGGGATTATATTGCCTGGAAAAGGCTGGCCAGTAAGCGGATCAAGGACAGGCTTATTAGCGTTGGTGGCTATCCGTGTTAAGTTGCCCTGGTCCTCGGCCGCAGTGAAAGTCGTCGCAGAAGTAGCATAAGGAGTCTGCCGCAACCACGTTTCCTGCCAGGACACGAAAAAGAATGTCCTGTTTTTCCCATTGTATACACCCGGAATGTATACTGGCCCGCCCACGCTGAATCCGGCTTGGTTTCGTCTGAGGTTATCAGGTTTGCCGGGCGTGAAAGCGTTAATCGCGTTGAGGTCGGAATTTCGCACGTACTCGAAAAGGCTACCATGAAGCTCATTGGTTCCCGACTTGCTGACTGTGTTCACGACGCCACCTGACGCTGACCCGTACTCAGGGCTGAAGCTGTTTGTCAGGAAGGTGAACTCCTGAACGGCGTCCGGGTTTGGAAGAGGATTACTTACGTTCGTGTAACGGTAGCCGTCCGTGCCGCCGTCAAAGATATAATTGATCGAATCGCCCCGGCCACCGCTGGCCGAGGGAAAAATCTTCGCTGAATTCGCAACGAACCCTTGGTTGTACAACCCGCCCCCGGTATCGAGAACCCCTCCCGGCAACAGTGTTAATTGGAGCACATTTCTGCCGTTCAGAGGGAGGCTGTCCACCCGGGCGCTGTCCACAACGTACCCGACCTCCGCGGTTCGAGTATTCACGAGCGACGGTTGGCCGGTTACGGTCACTTGTTGCGTCATAGAGCCAATCTCGAGTTTCACCTTCATACTGATTTCGGCGTTTACCGCCACCTCGATAGGGGTTTGTACGTAGCGTCGAAAACCGGTTTTTCCCGCGCGGACCTCATACGAGCCTACAGGGAGCAAGGGAAATAAAAAGTTTCCAAGGTCATCGGTTTGTACCGCGCGCTCCGCCCGCGTACCTAAGTTGGTAATGGCCACTCTAACTTCTGGCACGACCGCGCCGGACTGATCGACTACAGTGCCGCGAATCGTTCCGGTCGGGTCCGTAGCGTGCAACGGAGAAGCGCAGTAGCCAAGAAGTATGACCGCCATCAGCGGCCCTACCCACTTTATTCTGGGGTTATGCATGTTGAACTCCTCCTTATTCCTTGCGAAATAGCCAGCAATCTATACCGGACGTGAACCGGTGTCAAGAAAAATTTTAAGCAATTGTGAAAACTTTTATGCGCAAATGGTCGATTCTCCAAAAGTTTCAAGAAATTCGTACATTCATGATGGTCACCTCTGCCCCAGGCTCCCGCAACCTATTGCTTTGGAATCATTGGCCTACAGTGTCGCCCTTTTGGATCCAATGCCCGTAGATATCCCCGAAGAAAGTCCTAAATGAGAGAGGTCAATGCTGGAAAACAGTCGGAAATCTCACACAAATGCCACGAATAATTCTCTAGCAGGCCTCGGGCGATTTGTGGTAACTTGCGTAACTGTACTTGGCGCCAAGTTGACCCTCGTGCGTACCGTTGAAGTTGCCGTTAGGTTTGGTTCGGCGGCGCCCACAGGGAGGCAAAACGTGGGAAAGAAGGGCACGTTCCAAGAAGTAGCGAAGATGGCAGGTGTCAGTGGGGCAACAGTGTCTCGCGTGGCCGCGAGAGCTGACCACGTCAGCCCTGAGATCACAGCTCGTGTTGAGAAAGCTGCGCAAATGCTCGGTGTCGACCTGTTTCGCCGAGGCCGATCGAAGGTCATTGCTTTCATTTTGAGTAACCGGAACGTGCTCCATCCCTTCCATTCCCATGTCCTGGTAGGAGCCGAAGCTTATTGCGCTGCGCGCGGGTGGAATACCCTGTTCCTCACGCTGCGGTACGAAGGGGTCGTCCCGTGGAAGGAACTGCATCTCCCGGAGATCTTGGAACGCCGAGACACTGTGGCCGGGTTTATGGTCGCGGGTACGAATTCCAAGAACTTGCTGGATCTCCTTACTCACAAGGGCATCCCTTTTGCAGTTCTCGGCAACAACGTGGTCGGCGAGTGGAACCCGTCGGATTGCGACGTGGTGTGGTTCGACGATGTGCAGGGTGCCTATGAAATGACTCGCCATCTGCTGTCTCTCGGTCATCGCAACATCTGGTATATCGGCAATACCCGCCTCCCATGGTATTTGCGGCGTTATGAAGGATACGCGCGCGCCATGCAGGAAGCGGCAGTCACCCCCCGCCTGAGCGACATCGCCTCTGATAATGACCGTGACATTGGCTTTCTTGCCACCAAGACGATCCTGGACCGGCGCGAGCCGGTGAGCGCCATCTTTTCGGGGGGCGATACCGCCGCCATAGGGGTTTATAGGGCGCTAAGGGACAGCGATTTGCGCATCCCCCACGACATCAGCGTGGCGGGGTTCAACGACATCGAGGCCTCAATCCTTCACCCGCACCTGACCACGGCCCGGGTCTTCACCGACCAACTGGGCAACCATTTGGCCGAGATGGTGCTAAAAAGGATTGAATCTCCTGGCCAGGGCCCCCAGCAATTTACGGTTCCTACGCAGCTGGTCAGACGTGAGTCCTGTGAGCCGCTCACAATTACCAAGGAAACCCAGAGCCGCGACGAGTCGCGGCTCACGGAGTCGACACCCGCAGTTTGAGGCAGGGTCCTCAGGGGGCTCCGGCGGTATCTTTCCCTTCGACTTGGGCGTCCCACCCGCCCGCAGATCATGCGTTCAGAACATAGTTCAGTGTCGGGGGAGTGCAGGCGGCGCGAGATTGTCGTCATTGTCCTCTTGTTTTTCTCCGCAGCCATAAACTAGCTCGATCGTCAAACGCTATTGATGATCGCTCCCCTCTTGCGTGATCAGCTTTCGATCTGGACCATCGGGTATTCGCGGATCATCTTCGCTTCATGATCGGATACTTGCTCCGCCGGTGGTGGTAGCCATAGTCGGGCTTTTGGGATGGCGGTCGGCGTTCGCGGTGGTTGGCGCCACGCGAAGGGAGGCATGGCCATGAAACGCGCAGCAACACTTCTTGTCTGGTTCCAGCTTCAGCTTGTGGGCGCTTATGCCCAGGTGGCGGTCAATTCCGCTACGACGCTGCTGATCGATCAGAACGAGCCTGTGGCGGGGCAGAAGGCTGCGGCAGATCTCGCGGCAGACATGCAAAAAGTCTTGGGTGCTCACATACAGGTGGTGCAACGCCCCGCTGACGCCAAGGCCACAACCATTTTGATGAAGGTCTATGAAGGCAAATTCAGAACTCCTGACCTCGGTGAAATCAGGGTGAGCCGATTTTGAAGACGAGGGTGAGGCGGGTACCCGGGAAGATTGTCTGCGTGGCATTGAGTTCTGCCAGCAGTTGTTCGATGGCCTGGTCATGAGCCGCCTGGGTGAGATGGTGGAGAGAGACGGTCAAAGTATTGCTGGCCAGGTGAGGGGTGAGATCGGCCTCGGTATCGAAAATCTGGCGCAGCAAGGCGCGGGCATCGTCAGGGCGGGCGATAGGCTCGCGCAGCAGCGAAGCCAAGCTGGATTCGGCGCGATAGGCGATCATCTTGATCGTATGGATGAAATGCTTCCGCTCGGTGCGCAAACGAGTAAAGCGGTCTTCTTCCGGCAATGACTTCACCGGAATGTGATGCGGGGTGTTCTTGCGCCATTGTTTAAGTTTCTCGATCTCCAAGTCTGGGTGTCCGATCTCTTCCCGCAGGTCTCCTTGGCGCTGCTGAAATCCCTGGAGTTCCCACTCCGTGGGATCCGCGGATAAGGCCCAGGCCCCCAACTGAGCGGCCAGGCGATGGCGCTGGCCGGTCTGGGAGCGGATCTGGCTGTCGAGCTTGCGCCACTCCGGGTTCACCCCCTGGAGGGCATCAGGAACGGGTTCGGTTCCATACTCAATTAGACGGTCCAACCCATAGTGTTCTCGCATGTAACGGAAGAAATTTTCCTGAGACCATCGGGCGAAGAGCGCCGCCGCCAGCGTGGCCGTGGGTGCCTGAAAGTTCGTGGTCAGGATCGAAGTCTGCTGCCCGCTGTCGCTGCGCTTGCGGATCTCGCGCAGCCAAAACCGGTTCGACAACTGCGTCCCGCGCTCCGCCAAGTTCATGGTCACGGTTTCGCTTCCGACCAGGGGGACGCGCTGGGGGGTGAACTCTTCACCTTGCCATTCGTCCTGGGGGAACTTGTGATAGGTCAGGATGGCGATCCGCTTCTGCCCCAGATACTCGAACAACTCCGGGCTGTAGCCTTCCCGGTCGAACACTACGGTGAACCAGGGGGCCCGGGCATCTTCCGCCAAGGGCCGCTCTTGCTCCAGGGTCTTGGCCACCTTGGCCTCCAACCACGGAATCACCTCCTGTTTGAGCGTGGCGATCAGCCCGGGGTCCACTTCCTTGTTCACATAAAGGAACGGTTGGCCGTCCATGGCGTTAATCCAGTAATCGGTCGTCGCGCGCAGACACAGCCGCTCGCGCGCCACATAGTGGCGGGGCAGCGCCGTCTGCTCCCCGTGATAGACGCGCACATGACCGTCTCAGTAGAAATACAGTTCGGCCGCATCTTGCCGGGTGATCCATTCCTTGGCCAGGGCGGCGTTCCAGCGGAACGCTCGCCCCAAGTCCTGACACAACAGCTTCAACTTCGCGCGCAGCGTGCGCCCTTCGGGGATTCGGTCCAGACCCAGGAGTTTGCCCCACTCGCCCGGCGCTTCATAACGCAGTTGTTCCAGAGACCGGA
>JBEKAD010000054.1:0-13678 GCA_050018435.1 Terriglobia bacterium | reverse complement strand
GCGCGACCCGCCCGCCAGTCCGGGTAACGGACGAAAGACCGTAGCCGATGGCGTATGAGCATCGAGGGTTAGTGTCACTTAGGGAGGGTCGGAGAGGGTTGTAGCCCTCTGATTCTAAAGAACTGTATTTTTTTGGGCATCGAGGGTTAATGTCACATAGGCATTAAATTTGGGATGGCAGAGAGCGGAAAGTCAACGGAAAATCAGCAACTTAGAGCTGTGACATGAACCCTCGATGTTTTTGTGACATCAACCCTCACGTCTCACATGGCGCAAGCCGTGGGGGGAGTCGACGCCTAACCCCACACCGGCTGAGCCCCGCGAAAGAAATTGTGGCTTGGAGCTCCGGGGTCGAGGTCTGCGGCCCCTCTTGCGAGAAAACACAAATCTCAACGACGGGGTCTGTCTTCGGATTCAGAAGCGCGAGTCTAAAGAAGAACCACAGACCCCAACATCCTGAGGCCCCCCCGAACTCTTCACAGATTGTTACCCCTGCTTACCAGAAGGCCAAGGGCCGCGATGAATCTGCGGGAACGGATTCTTCTTGCGACGCTTGCGCGACAAGAGGGGATTTCTCTTGCGGGATCCGCGGGGCTCCCAATCAATCTCAAGCAACCTTACAGTCGGGATAATCTGCGAGGCCCCGGTAGTCGGAATACATGTGACCTTGACGTCCTTTTCCGCGACCGCCGCGAATTCTAAGAAGCCGACACCTAACATAATCTCCCTGCTTGCAACATAGCCGGGCAAGGTTTCTTGGATCGGGTCAGGCTTTTGAATGTGGCCCACAAGACTCTGGCCTCTATCGAGTGTTTTCCAGAGCTTCCTATTTTGTGCCGGGGCAGGTTGATTTGGGCGTGCAGGATCACGCGGCAGGACGGCTTCCCATGGCAGGTTCCACACCTTAACACCGTCGGACAATGCGGTGACCTTGTGCGAATACAGCAAACCAAAAGGTATCGGTGTGGGTCTTTCTTCCGCATCCTGTATTTTCAGGGCGAGATCAAGAAAGGTCTTTAGACAGAACTCGGCCGCTTCTTTCCGCCAGTTTCCTGGATGCCCAAACTCTTCTTGGTTCCAGCTACACTCGGGCTCACCGGCGCGGATCGTTACTCTCGGCAGGAATTGCTGGAGAGTTAGAAAGTCATTCGCATGGATCCCGAATCCCGTGAGTTTGATCGCGTCCTCGGCTCTAGGCATCCCGACTATAACGTTAAGCAGTGCGGGGTTTCCTTCGAACAGGAAGTACATGGCTTTGGCTAGCTGGACCAGCACAACCTTGTACTCCTTTTCCTCCATCGCCTGCTTCGCTGCGGCGACGCACTTCCGGACCGTGGAGTCCGTTAGGAGTTCGGATAAGTCCAAATCTCCCAAACTCACATCCAGATACTCGGAGCACCACGCTGAAACAATGCTGTACACTTTTTCCCCCACGCCGCCCCACTGTTTTGCATTTGGAAAGATCCCTGAATGTTTGATGTAAATGCGAACCTGGTTAAGCTGGCGGCAGTAGTCTTTGCCGTGGACGTCCCGTTGGGGGTGCATGGCCTCCTTGATTGGCTGAAAATAATCCATCAGATAGCACTTTTCTTTGGGAAGGGGAGCGCTCAACTGGTGGGCAACCGCAGCAAGCACAAGCTCTGCGGCATCATGCGCTGATACTATGCTTATCGCTAATCCCCGGTTGTCAGGGTCGGCTGCGGGGGCGAACCGTATCCTGTCGAGGAAGGCTTTTGCGAGCAAGACACGCTCAAGTACGTCCTTACGGATTCCCATATTCTGCTCCTCTCCTCCCGCATATCAGTCTTACGGTACAAGAGGAAGATGCAAGCGCAGAGGTTTCCGGATGGCGCATACATTGGTTCGTATGTATGCGACCCTGAGGTCGGGACATTCCCTGAAAGCGGGTAAGACTTTGGGCCGGCACCAAGGGTTCTGAACATAGGCAGCGATACTGGCGCCAGGCGCAGAATTCAGATTGGATCACGTTCGCGCCTCAGCCTCCCCCTGCAGTTTCTGAAAGTGTTTGAAGACCTTGCGAAGCTCGCTGTTGTCCATCACTGCTAGGGAGACCTTCCCGGTCAGGTCCAAAAGAGTTTGTCGATACTCTGCGTCCCGGATACCCAATTTTCTCTGTATGGCCTTTACTCCCTTAATGAATCGATTTCGCTCTTGAATCTGAGTCTCCGAATTACGGTTAGCGAACTGCTTCATTTCAAGGTATCGGCGCGCCTCTGCAAATCTGGTTTCTGGCAGCCGGTCATACGCCGATAGGTTATAATGAGCCTTGAATTCACCGAACTGACGGCTGTAGTCGCGGTCTTTGGGTTTCCTCTTTTTGCGAGCCGCATCCTCCTCCGCCATTTTTGTCATCATCAAGCGTAGCACTGCGGCGTTCTCGGGAGAGATTTCTTGCCCCGGCGCTGCGTCCCCAGCCCGAGGAATCTTCCCCCTCGCGATCTCCTTGACCAGCTTTTGCGTTTCGCTTGGGAAATACTGTTCCTTGACCTTGGGATACTTCCGCAGAAGCCGCAGAATGTCCGTCTTCCCCCAAACCTCAAGCAGAAAGGAGCAGCAAGCTTGCTGATCGATTCTCAGCCAACGGGCAAAGGAAGCGCTCGGGTTCTTCGGGAGAAGCAGTATCCACCTCTTACATACAGAACCCTTGCCCTTTGCTTTCTCAAGGTCCTCCGCTACTTTGTCCTTCCGCGGCTCACGCTCGGGAAAGTAGCACTGAAATATGGTGCAGGAATCGGAGTCATATCCATCCATCCCAAGGTCAGGCGCGGAGAATGCCTGGAAACGCTGGAACTCTTCACGGAGCAACGCCTGACACAATTCTTCGAAGCTCTTTTCATTCAACATCAAGAGGTTTGGTGTCATCGCTCTACCCTCCATTTTTTAGAAAAGGGGTTCTTGCTCGTGCTTGGTTTTTCGCTCCGCTTTGGCGAAGGTTTCGACGCAGTGGGCAGGGTATTCGAGTTTCTTTCCTGCCAGCAATTCGGCAATGGTAAGGATTTGCAGGCGGGGATAGCGGCCTGAAAAGTCTTTTGATTCGTAGAAGCCCGTGGCTGCGGCTTCCGTGAGCATGGGTTTGGGGGGTTCGCGCAGCGTGATAAGCGCCCCAATGGCTGCTTTCTCCCGGTCGAGCACGCCCTTTAGGTCGCGCACGTGGTTTACGCCGATGTAACCGCTCTTCACCTGCACGATCACCTGCTTGGCCTTGCCGCTCTTGTCGTCGAAAAAGTTGATGTAGCCGTCGATGCCGGTATCCGCGCCCTTCTTGTGGTCTTTGGCGGGACGCGCGTTCACCAAATCCACCGCCCACCACTCGAACTGATGCGGGCTAATCTGCTTCAGTGCCTCGGCACTTTGCAAATCCTTTGGAGCCCCGATGATTTCATAGGGGCTGAGATCGTTGTGGAAGGCGTCGCGCAGGCGGCGCTGCACTAGGTTGATGGCGAGATAGGTGATATCAATCCCGATCCAACGCCGCTTCAGTCGTTCGGCAACGGCGACAGCCGTGCCGCATCCGCAGAAGGGATCGAGAACAACGTCGCCTTCATTGCTGCTGGCCCTGATGATTCGTTCAAGCAATGCCTCAGGCTTTTGCGTGTCATAGCCGAGACGCTCTTTGGCTGATTGGTTTATCCGGTCGATGTCAGTCCAAACGTCTCCCACCGTAATTGTCCTAGCTTCTGGGACGAATGGCTCGGCGTCGCGCCGCCGCGGAAACCCTCTGTCACGGGGCCAATGGATCAGCCCAGCGGCCTCCCACTCGTCCATTACCGAGTGCGCGTTCGCCCAGTGGCGGCCCATCTTTGAGGGGTTAAATCCCCGCCACGGCTTGCCGCTCTCTCCATGCTTGGTTCTCCCTGGACCAGTGAGTTCGTAGGTTTGGTACTTCTTCCCGTCGGCGCCGGTGATAAGGGTGTGCGGGATCTTCGCCATGTCCCCAGGAACAAGAGTGGGGCGGAACAAAAAGCGTGGCCCCCTCGAATACAGCAGCATTATGTCGTGCACTCTCGGCCAGCGCCGATCGGTGCTTCGCGCATTGTGCCTCTTCCACGTGACTTCATTTCTGAAATGCTCAGGCCCAAAGGCTGAATCCATCAACAATTTGAGGTAGTGACTTGCCGTGGGGTCGCAATGCAGATAAATGCTCCCCGTGGGCTTGAGCACCCGGTGGAGCTCGACCAAACGAATGGCCATCATGACGAGATAAGCCATCATGTCATTGCGACCGAGGAAGGCAAGTAACGCCTGCATCAGGTCGGCGAGCTTGCGGGGGCCGCTGGTTACGATTTCCTTGTACACTGCCTCGGCCTCCACGCTCCATTGCCACGTATCCTCAAACGCCATGATCTGCGCGGCGGATTCCTCGCCGCTCTTTTCCTTGAAGAGCACGTTGTAGGTGGCGTTGGAGTTGAAGGGCGGGTCGAGGTAAATCAGGTCAACGCTGGCGTCCGCGACGTGGTCGCGAAGAATGTTCAGGTTATCGCCAAATTAGAGCTTGTTTTTGCCGTCCATTTGCGCAGAGCATACCACATCCTTCGCGCGTGACGCATCCAAAGTCGGGTACTGTCAAGGCAAAGTAGAAAGTTCCTAATCTGAGCAAAGTAGAAAGTTCCGCTTTTTGTTTTTTGGCGGCTAACCGGAGGAGCCCGTAGGGCGACGGAGGTTAGCCGCCAAAAACGTCGGCCACCTACCCCGTATTGCGCCCGGCGTCGGTCCTCTCTGGTCCCAGAATCACCCCCCAAGGAGGACTCTTGTGCAGATGGAAATCTTTCATCCAGTGGTGTGCGACCTTGGGTCGAGGCTTCGGCGCCCTTAGCGGATTCGGGGGTGGAGGTGTTTTCGGTCGAGGTTGGCACTCCGCCATACTTAAGCGGTACTGGCGAAACTTTACCGCCATGCTCCCGTCGAGTCGTTGCTCCACCCGCACCTGGCCCCCGCGCAGTCCCGGGCGGATATCGGTGCGTGCAATCTGATAGATCTTCCCTTGGTAGCGGATCGTATAGTCGGGGGTCACGAACCGTTCTTCCACGTGACTCAGGATCGCCGCCAGCTCATGCTCGGCGCGCAGCGGTCGGTGCGCATCGGGGGTGCCCGCCGGCACCACGGTGAAGTTCTGGTTCCATTGCGGCAGATACTCCTGCTCCAGGTAGCTTTGGGCCGCCTCCAGGCTGTCGGCCCCGGCTAGGCGCAGCCCTTTCACCAAGCGGTCCTGCGCCGTGCCGAAGAAGCGTTCGATGCGACCCTTGGCCTGCGGTGAGTGCGCGGCGATCCAGCCGATTCCCAGTTCCCTCAGGGCCCTCCCGATCTGCGTCCACTCCTCCTTCACCGCTTCGTCCGCGCCTTCCACGTGCGGCCGGTTCACCGTAAACAGGCTGCTCTTGTCCGTGTAAAACTCCACCGGCCGACCCCAGCGCTCCAGGTACCCCCACAGCACCCGCAGATTCTCTTCCGTACTGTCGTGCCCCACCAAACGTGCGTAGGCTCGGCTCGTGGCGTCATCGATCATGGCCACCAAGTATAGCCTCGGTCCCCGCCCTTCCAGCCCGTCGTGCTCCGAGGTGTCCCACTGCACCAACTCCCCCCAACAGCTCCGCCGCTGCCGCCACACGTGCACCGCCTCCACCTGGGGCCGCTTCCCTCGCCGCAACCCGGCGGCGATCAGCCACTGCCGCAGTGTCTCCTTGCTCACCTCTACCGCGTCGTCCTTGGCCAAGTACTCGCAGGCCAGCGTGGGACCAAAGTCGCGGTACTTCGCCTTCACCAGCTTCAGCGCCTTGGCGCGCAGACTCTCCGGCAAGCGCCGATTCGACTCCCGGCCCCGCAGCCGGTGCGCGATCCCGCCATCCCCTTCTTCCTTTACCCGTACCAACAGCTTCCTCACCCAGCGGTCCGTTACCCCCAACTGCTGCGCCGCCGCCCCTTGCGTCAGATGTCCTTGCTTCACCTCATGCAATACCTTCAATCGATCTCGTTCCTTCGTGCTCATCACCAGCATCTCCTGTTTTCTCATCCCGCCAGTTTGACGGACTTCAACAGGAACTTTCTACTTTGCTGGAATAGGAACTTCTCATATTGCTGCGACATCCAAAGTCGGGTACCGGTGTCATTTGGAGTGGGACCCCTTTTGAAACACTGGTCATTCCCGCGAAGGCGGGAATCCAGCCCGTCGTGGGCGTACTTCCAATGGCTTGCGGAGTGGATTCCCGCCTTCGCGGGAATGACTGCCCCGGGAGCGCCCGTGTCTCGCAAATGAAACAAGTACCCAAAGCCGCTAGGGTTTGACAACGCGGCGCGGAACAGGGAAGACGGCTTGTTTTCAGGGCAGATGTCATGAGCCTTCGGCTCGCCACGAAATGTGAAAAGGGTCCGGAGGTCACCCTGGAACGAATTCAGAAATAACGACCCCCATATGTGAACAGCGTCCAGCCTAACTTCGTTCTACTCACTCCCCCACAAATCGGGTAGACTTTCCCCTCGCTCCATCGCCCCTGCGCGTGGTAGAAATGCTATGACGGTTCTGTAAATTCTGCGAATGAATCAAACTGCATCAACACGTGTTTTTTACGGCTGGTGGGTTGTCCTGGCGGCATTCCTGAACCTGTTTTTCGCCGTGGGACTCGTTTTTTACGGACTGCCCGTTTTTTACACTTCTCTGGTCGATTCCCTTCATTTCACTCGCAGCCAAGTAGCGCAGGGACTGTTTCTTGGCTTCGTAATCGTTGCGCCCGCTTTCGGGTTCATGGGCGCGCTCCTCGACCGCATTGGCGCGCGGCGAGTCCTGCGCGTCGGCATTCTGCTGGTTGCTTTGTCATTAGTCCTGATGGGCGGGATGACGCGCCTGTGGGAGTACTACGTCCTGTGTATTGTGGAAGTGGTGGGTTATGTTCTGGCCGGCCCCATCTCCAACCAGGTTCTGGTTTCAAATTGGTTCCAGGCGAAACGCGGGCGCGCCATGGGCTACGCGTATCTGGGACTGGGATTGGGCGGGGTGGCCGCGCCGGTCTTGGCGGCGTACCTGATCGGATGGGTGGGGTGGCGGCGTGCCTTCGCCATCATCGGCGTCCTGATCGGAGTGGTGCTTTTTCCCATTGCTCAATGGCTGACGCGCTCTGCTCCGGAAGAAATAGGACTGGTCGCGGACGGAGTCGAACCCACGCTGGCGCCGGGGGGAGCAAGCCCGGCATCCTCACTCCCCTTAGGGGCGGCGGTCCGAACCGCCCATTTCTGGCTCATCCTCGCGGGCAGCACGCTTACCATCGGCGCCATCGGAACGGTGATTCAACAATTCGTCTTGTTCCTTCGCGACGCCGGGTACACCACGGTTCAGGCCTCGCACGTCTCCAGCGGATTGCTCTTCGCGGGATTGGCGGGACGGGTGGCGGTGGGCTATCTGGTGGACCGCTACAACAAGAAGAACGTCATGGCGTTGTTTTATCTGCTCCTCGCATTAGCGATCCCCCTACTCTTCTTGGCGCGGCAGCCTGCCGCGCTCTGGGCGTTTGCAATGATCTTCGGATTTGCCATGGGAGCGGATTACCTGCTGATTCCGTTAGTCACCGCCGAGTGCTTTGGCCTGGCGGCTCTGGGAAAGCTTCTCAGCCTCATCATCATGGCCGATTCCCTGGGGCAGTTCTTTGGACCCGTGCTGGCGGGAAAGATCTTTGAAGCGACCCACAGTTATGACCTTGCCTGGAGCATCATCACCACGGCAGGCATCCTGGGCGCCGCCGCGATCTATGCGGTGCGAACTCCGCGTCGAGCACGCGCGGCTTGAAATTGGAATCCGGAAATGGTCTAGCGTAGAACCGCGCCGGAGAGGAAGTAAGCGGGAAAGGTTTTGACGGATTCCATGAAATCAGCAGGACTTTACCCACTTCCTGCCCTTTCATACTGGATAATCCGCAAATGCCCAAGATTAACTACAAATGCTGGCATGATTGGCTTGTAAGACGTTTATTTTCATTGATATAGCCTGAAATGCCATTCTCATTTCTAGATTGTTCTGTATTGTTTTCATGCACATAGCCGGACCAATCGGCATTTTTGACAGCCTTTTGTCGGCACGCTCCCAGACGGAGCCAGAACCCGACGATTCCGTAGGTTCAAAAAGTCGAGAAAATGGGTGGGTCCGGAGAAATCCCCCCTCCGAACGATTTCACTGTGCTTGCCCGAAGCTCTCATCGCCCGGCTCAAAGTCCTGGCGAACCAGCGCGATGTTCCGTATCAATCGCTGCTCGAGGTTTTGCTGGCCGAGCGGCGGAAAGAAGAGGAAGCCACACCAGTGCGGACCCTGCGCCCCGCTCAGAGCTTGCCCCATTCGCTGCGCTCAGAGCAAGCTCTGAGCGCAGATTCCATGAGCCTTCGGCTCGCCGCGAAACATGAAAATGCTCCGGGTGATTCCCCTCCTTGATAAGGAGGGGGTCCGTCAGCGGACGGATTGACCTGCTCGATTTGTCCCGTACCCCACCACCCCCTAACCCCCTCCTCAGCCGAGGAGGGGAGCTATTTTCAGCGCACCGAATGGGGCAGGCTCTGAAGGCGGAGGGCGAGAGGTTGGTCTGGCGCACCTATCGCCAGAATCGCAAAGTGTGCACCCCCCGCCATGCAGCAAGCGGCCTGGGCCAATCGTCCTGAAATTGACGGCGGGCTTGTCCCATGCACAAAGACCCACCGTCAGGAAGGCGCTGACTGTGGCTGGTCTTCAAAAAATCTCTGCGGCTGAGGCCGGATCTTGTATCCATGAGTCCTTCTGGACTTTCGTGCAGGAAGTGAGCCTACTCCCCTGCTGCATAACGATGGTAGGCTTCGGCGACCTTGGCCTCCCTGTAATCACCATGGTGAATCAGCACGCGATAACGCAACGCCAGGGATTGGCGATCGGAGATGGCCCAACTCCCATCCTGCGTCGGGTCGCGGGTAAATTCGCGTATGCCGAAGGGGTTGGCGGCAAACAAACCGTAATGGCGGGCATGCCACCAGGTAGGGTGCCGGAAGCTTTGGGGATGATCGAAGATGGCGATTCCCACAGCCTCACCGGCCACGACGCCAAAGTAGTCCACCCAGTCGGCCCGCTTTCCCCAAATCTCCTTCTCCCCCACGCCACCCAAAGAGTTCACCATGATCCCCGGTGGCGAATTCAGCTCCTCCGCGACGCGGATGCCGAACGTTCCCTCTTTGGAATCGCCCATGATAAGGGGACCGTGGCTGGCGTGAAGCGTGAACTCGCAGTCGATGATTCGCGTCTTTTCGTCACCACGAAAGGTGAATCGCTGGGTCTCTTCCCCAAGGATCCAATCCCCCGGCCCGACCATGTTGAACTCCGCCTGGATGACGCCGGAATCCGGACCTCCGTGGGCTTCGGCAAGCCTCTGAAACACTAATTTCCCGTAAGCCTGGCGCGAAGGTCCCCCATAGAACCCTTTCTCGAACGCCTCCTCTTCCCAAAAATCGAGGCCATCGGTATTGCCGTGCGCAAAGGCCAAGGGCCGCTGGTGCGGCTCGAGGTTCGGATCGCGGGCGTGCTCCGGGGGAACGGTGTTGCCGTTCGGGAAGCCGCGGGTAACAATGGTTCCTTGTGCGCTGCGCAACGGCTGTAAGTACGGTTTCGCCACGGCCGGGTCGAAGTAGTAAGTGGCAAAAGGTTTCCCGCCAATGAGAACGTCGAGGTGATTGCCAGAACGATTCACTTCGACGGGCTGCGTCTGGCCCCTTGCCAGCGCGCTGAGAACCAACAGTGCCGACACAATACTCAAACCGATTTGTTTTCGCATGGTTTTTCGACGAGAGGGATACCTTCCAACTATCCGATCAAATAATGGCCCGTGCTGCGCTGCGGTCTCTGTGGCAGGCCGTCTCTCCTTACGGTCAAAGCTGCCGCCGCCGGTGCCGGAGCGCCGCCGGCGGCAGCTTCCTGGCCGCGACGGTCAGAACAACAGCTTCAATCCGAATTCGATTACCCTCGGCCACTGCGAGTCGGTCGTGATCTGGCCGAAGGCCCCGCTGGTGGGAGAGGCGTTCGGATTGCTGTACTGAGCGTGGTTGAACGCATTGATGAACTCGGCTTGGAACTGTAGCCGTACGCGCTCGGTGATGCTGAAGTTTTTCAACGCGGAGATGTCCCAGTTATTTAGGCCCGGACCTCGGACCTCCTCGAAGCGCGACGACAACGTAACGATGTTCGACGCCAGTTGTTGCGCCGAGGTGCGGTTAAAGGCGGATATGTTGAACCATTGGTGGATGGTGCGCTGATTGGCCGCCAACGGGATCTGCTGAATGGTCCCGGTGAGGAGGGCGTTGCCGAAGCCCAGAGCCGACCCGCTCTGGAACTGGGTGATGTGCTGCACTTGCCAGCCGCCGATGATTTTGTTCACCACCGGGTTTGCGTTGCTGGCAAACTTCCGTCCCTTGCCGAAGGGCAGCTCATACAGGCTACTGATCACCAGCCGCTGCGGGCGGTCCTGGCTGGAGATCACGCGCTCCGGAAAGGCATCCGTCTGGTTCAGGAAGGTGCTGGCCTCGATAAACTTGGACCACGTATAGGCAACATTCGTTGTTAATCCAGCCGACAGACGCTTCTCGAAGCGAACCTGCAGCGAATTGTACCAGGAGTAGCCTTCGTTGGTTTGCATCGAAACGCCCGTGAATTGCGGATACGGCAGCAGTAACTGTGAAAGGCTCACGGTGGAACCGGAAAGGCTCGTGCCGGGCAGCGAGGGATAGAAGGGGTTCGCCACTGCCGAGCCCAACAGGTTGATGGTGGTCTGATCCCGCGTGGTCAAAGTGCTCATATACGATCGTGGAATCGGATCGAACGGTCGCGAGGTGAGGAGGTTCCTGCCGTGGTTGCCGACGTAGGCCACCTCCAGGACCGAATGCCGCGCCAGCTCGCGTTGAACGCTGAACTCCCAGCGTTCGGAATAAGGCTCCGTCAGATTTGGATTGAAGGCGCTGAGGCTGTTGCCGGCATTCGTCATCAACCCAAGGCTCGCTCCATACGGCTGCAGATACCCTGAGGGGAACGGACTGGTGAGGTTCGCCGGGTACGTCTGGCCGTTATCATTGGAGGTGGTCATATTCGTATTGCGGCTGAAACCCTGCTGATTGACGTCGTTCGTCTTGAGGCCGATCTGGTCGTAGAACATGCCGAAGCCGCCGCGCACCACCGTCTTCGAATTGAGCGCATAGGCCGCGCTCACCCGCGGCATGAAATTGTGGGTATTGGTGCTCCACAAACCGCGGGGCTGGCCGTTGACGCCCGCGAACCTAATGCCCCCGAGAACCTTGAACTGGCTGACCGGAACCTGCGAGATGGGGTTCAACGCATAATTCGCCAAGGCCGCGGTCTGGAGCGGACTTGCGTCGGTGCTGTCGAAGCTCCCCGACGTACGGTTGTAACGTTCGTGGGTGGGGACCTCCACTTCGTAACGCAGGCCCAGGTTAATGATCAGTTTCGAGGTGATCTTCCAGTCGTCTTGCAGAAAAGCAGACCACAGCGAAGACTGTTCGGCATAGGAGGCGTTTACGGGGATATAGCTGCTGTTGCTGGGTAGCCCCAGCAGGAAGGCCGCCAGACCCTGGCCGATGGGCGCCGACGAAGAGGTGTTGTACGGGCCGTTGTCCCACGAGGAATCGAAGGTGAAATAGCCAGCCGTCTGGCCGACACCGAATCCGTTTGACTGGTACGCACGCATTCCCATGCCGAACCGCAACGCGTGAGGACCGGCAATCTTCGTAAAGTTGAGCCCCAGGTCGTGAACATCGATGTGATCCCCACCGTAAGTTTGCGAGGATGTCTCCACGTTGCCAACGATGTTCAAATCCGGGAATCGCAGCGCTCTCGTGCTGAGGGTTTGCACCAGGCTCTGGTAAGCCGACGAAAAACCAAGGGAGGTTAGCTGCGAGCCCAGGCTGAGCGGATCGGTCTCGTACCAATACCGTGTGTAGCCGTAGTGGGCGTTCATCAGGAAGCTGGGACTGAAGGTGTAGACGTCGTCTAGGGCAATGCCCTGGTTGTTTCGCAAGGCGTCAAGGCCGCTGGCGCCATTGAAGCGCACCTCGAATTCCTCGACCCGGTGATTCAAATCGCCGCGCACAAAGAGGTGGTTTTTCTCGCTGAAATTCTGGTCTATACGGAACAGGTGGGTGTAGTAAACATCCTTGGCATGGCCATCGAAGTAGAAATTGTTGGTGCCGTTCGCCGTACCTGCCTGGTTGGGGGGCGACAGGTAACCGAGCAGGTTCTTGGAGGTGCTATTGAGGAGGGTGCTCGGTGTGATAATGTTGCCCGCGAAGGGTGTGCGGCTGTATAGGCCGGTGCCCGTCGGAGTTGTGGTGAAGGGATTGTAAATCTGGTAGTTGGCACCAAGCGCCAGGAGGGCCGAGAAATCGCCCTGGCGCTCAGCGGCGGTAGGCATGGAATACGTGCGGGCGGTCTCGATCGCACGATCGTGGATTCCTTCGTAGGAGTAAGTCCAGAACGTGCGGTTGCGACCGTCGTACACGCGGGGCAGATACACGGGCCCGCCGACGGTTGCGCCCCAGCGATTGAAGGCGATCGGGGTCTTCGGCAAGCCATTCATATTGTTGAAGAAATCGGTCGCGTTCAGGTCGCTATTCTGCACGAACTCGTGGGCGGAGCCGTGCAATTGATTGGTGCCCGATTTCAGGCTGACGTTGATTACCGCACCTTGCGTGTACCCCAGACTGGAATCGAACGTCGCGGTTTGAATCTTGACTTCCTCCACCGCATCCGGAGGAGGGATGAAGGCCACCCCGCCGGTTTGGTCGTTGGGCACGCCGTCCATCGTATATTCGGTGGCTCCGGTCTTCGTGCCGTTCACGGCTAAGGAACTCGCGGAACCATTGTCAAACGGCCTGGACCAGCCCCCCGAGGCGAGATTAAGCGCACCAGGCGCGAGTTCCCACAGCATGATGGGATTGCCATCCTTCAGCGGCATTTCGGTAATGCGGCGCTCGTCGACCACCTGACCCATGGACGCGGTAGCCGCTTCGACCAGCGGCACCCCTTGAACGACCACTTGCTGAGTGGTCTGTCCAAGTTCCAAGGTGATATTCAGGGTCACCTTTCCGGCAACCGGAACGCTGACTCCTTCCGCCAGGTACTCCTTGAATCCGGCGACACTGACTAAGACTTTGTAAGTACCCGGGAGCAGGAACGGCAGGACGAAGTCGCCGCTATGGTTGGTCACAGCGGCCGTTTGCACATCTGTATCGATTTTGACGGCTTTGACCGGGGCGCCGGCGACCACCGCTCCAGACGGATCCATCACCCGCCCCACAATCTGACCGCGCGGGTCCTGGCCGTTCGCGACTGACATCCCCAAAGCTATCATCAGAAGAAGGCCTATAAGCTTCAGGCGAACATAACCACGCATACCTTATTCTCCTTTCTCTCTGTGCGGACTGCTTGCGAAGTGCAGCCGACCGGGGCTGCACATCTGCACGCTCGCTCCCCCTCCTATCAGAGGAACTAGGCAATGTCAAGAAATTTTTCTCGAATATCGTGATATATTTTGAAGAGCAGGTAGCGCGTCTATAACGGCATCGGCGTTGTCAAGCAAAACTTCTCCGTTGGGGTGGCGGTTGGATTTTTCTCGCGCCTTTCCCCTTGTGGGATTCGTATTGGGCTCAAACCGACCAA
>JBEKAD010000053.1:0-13710 GCA_050018435.1 Terriglobia bacterium | reverse complement strand
CGCGCCCCGGTGGCATCTGCTTCATATTCGCGCGAGCGCGAAATCGCCAACTGGATCAGCGTGGCCGCCAGCGGCGCAAGAATCATCATGGCGAGCATGGACAGTGCGCCGCCCCGCCGGTCGTTGCCGCGGCCGCCGCCGAAGCCTCCGAACATTTCGGCATAAAAAATCATACGACCAATCAAGGTGATGGCGCCTGCCAGGGTGGCCACCACGGCGCTGGTGAGAATATCGCGATTCTTCACGTGCCCGAGCTCATGCGCCAACACGCCTTCGATTTCCTCATCGTCGCAGATGTCCAGAATGCCGCGCGTCACCGCCACCGAGGCGTGGCTGGGATTGCGGCCCGTGGCAAACGCGTTGGGCGAGTCCGTAGGAATGAAATAGATCTTGGGAACAGGGATGTTGGCCTTGGCGGCCAGGCGCTCGACAACCTGGTAAATGCGCGGGCCGTCCTCGCGCGAAATCGGCTTGGCGCCAGAGGCGGCCAGCGCGATCTTGTCGGAAAAGAAGTAGGTGCCCAGGTTCATCACCGCGGCAATCACCAAGGCGAGTATTAGCCCGTTCTGGCCGCCCCACCACTCGCCGATGCCCAACACCAAGCCGGTCATCGCTGCGAGCAAAAACGTTGTTTTGAGATTATTCCACATTCTGCCTTGCTCCCTCAGTCTTCCAGTAAGCCACTATATTAGATGCCGGCCCAGCCTATAAGGTCACGCTTACGGCTGCCAATCGCGCAGCAGACGAACCTGGGGGAAGTCAGGGCCAAATGCCCGGTGCAGTTTTTCGTCCGCTGTAATGAGGTCACACCCGGCATCCAAGGCCAGAGCGAGATAAAGGCAATCATAGATCGGGTGCCGCTGCCGGAGTGCCAATTTTAGAGCCGGCTCGGCAAGCGTTTTGTTGCTGATCAGCGCCGGGCAACTTCGTTGAAACCGTTCGTATTCAGCTAAAGCCTGTTGCTCTCGCAGCAATCCTCGCAGGGCGAGGACATTCCCAATCTCTGCGGGCAGAATCTCTGGCGCCAGGGATCTCAGCCGTCCCTCCACAATCTCGCGCAACAGCGCCACGGCGCGCTCGGAGTCTCGCTCTGAGAAGAGCCATTTCGCGGCAACGCTCGCGTCCACGACGATGTTCATCGGCTGTCGCGATCCTCTCGGATGAGCTCCACGCTCTCGGGAGCGTTCGGGTATTCCCTAGCAATTTCCACACGCGCTTTGGCCAATTCAGGCAGCACAGCCGCGATCTGCAATCGGCGCAGGGCCCAGGCATCCTCATCCGCTAGGACTGCCAGGATTTCCGCGTTCAGGCTCCGGTGGTTACGCTTCGCAGTTGCCTTCAAGCGTCTATGAACATCCTTGGGGATCTTACGCACGGTCAGGTTAGGCATATTTGGCCTCCTTATTTGCGATGATATCATATTGATATCACTGTGCAATACCGCTGGGGGCGCGGCAGCTTCTGCGATAGCCCCGCCAGCGTCTCCGTAAACCGGTTCCGCTCGATGGCATTCATCGGCGATCCGTGGCCAACGAAAAGAACGGGCATTTTCATATATGTTTCCTCGTCCAGGCCGCGGATGAACTGGGATCAGTACGGATAAGGCCTTGGCTTTGATCCGTGTGAATCCATGCTTATCTATGGCTCAATCCCTGAAGCGGTTTAAGTTCGGGCGAGGTTGGACGACCAATCGCGCGGGCCGGCTAGCCCTAGTGTGCGTGCAGTGCGCAAGAACGAACCAGCCTTGCTTGGGGTCGGCAGGTCTTCTATCGTCAGCCGCACGCGAGTGTTGGGAGGAAGCTCCAGCGGTTTGTCCGGGCGGAGCGTCACGCCGTCAAAAACCGCCTCGATGCTCTTGGTCATAGCTCCTCCCGGCGGTCAGCTCCTCATTGCGGATTCAGGGAAGGCGCGGGTGATGCTTTTCACTTCAGCTCTCGCACCCAGTTCCGAAGCTCGGTCAGCCACTCGGTGCTCTTCAAGGACACGCCCTGTCGAACCAGGCGGGAGATGTCATGGGCGGAGGCTTGGGGAAAAGCCAGGCTCTTGCTGCTCTCAAAGTATTCATTGCCGGATAAGTGAAGAACCACCAGCCGCGCGCCATCGTACCGCCAGATCTTGGGAACATGGAATTCCGCATAAATCGGCAGCTTATTCAGGGCCGGGGCGGTGACCTCAACCTCAATCACCAAATCCGGAGCAGGGTCAACGGCTGGGTCGATGTGGATCTTACCGTGCATTCGCGCCGCGCTCTGCACGTAAAAACAAACGTCGGCCTCGAATCCGCGCTCAAGCTCGCTGCGTTTGAAAGTTGTCGAGCCAAGATTCCGGATATCGATTCCGAGTCCGTCGGCCAGCATCACCACCAGCATGGTCAGCGCCTGCTTGTACTCTTCGTGTTCCGAAGAAGGGCTCATAATCTCCAGCCTCCCCCGATCAAAAGTGAAACGGGGCACGGACTTCTCGAGGTGGTCGGAAAGGAGATGCTCATAGGTCCCCCAGCTAACGTCTTCGAGGACCACTCTTTGTTCCGGCAGGGTGAGAACATTGCCCATGGTCGGTTTACTCCACTCCTAAGAAGTTTACCGCAAAAAGGACGCTCACAGAAGCTTCATAAACTCTTCTGCCGAGAGTTCCGCATCCCGGAGGATCTTTTTCAGAAGCCCGCGGCCTACCACTTTATAGTTGGGAACAGTGATCGATGTCATTCCGGGACAGGCGAGACGTATGTGGCTCCCCCGCTGACGAGTTTCCTGGTAGCCGACTTTGGCCAGCGCCTTGACAATTGCCTTGCCGGATAGAATGGACAATCGGGTCACGGTGATAGGGTGATGGTGTGCAGACTCAGTTCGCGCGGATGGTACGTTGCTAGAATCTCGCGATTTCTTTTCTCTTCGACGATCAATTGGATGACTTCTCGGATGTTCCGCAGCGCCTCATCCACGGTCTTCCCCTGACTATAGCAACCTTCAAAAAGGGGGCACTCCACCACGTAGAATCCATCCTCGTCCTTTTCAATGAAGACGGGGACTTGCGTGTCGTGGTGTTTGGTCTTCTTAGACCCATTGGGCTTTCGCATGGTTTGATCCTAGAGCATCAGGTGGCAAAAATCAACGTGCAGGCAGGCCTCAATGGCCTCGTGGACATTCGCCATCAGCTCTTCGATGGTTTCGCCCTGCGTAGCGCAGCCGGGAATCGCCGGCACTTCCGCCCAATAGCCGCCTTCCTCCGCTTCGTGAACCACGACCTTGATTTTCAAGTTGCCTCCTCCGCGATGACGCGTTGCCAATATTTTACCACCGCTGCTGCCGACCACCTCTATTGGCTTTTAGGTCGGCAAACCATGTGGAGAACCGCGGCCCGCAAAATCGGCGGCCCGCGCTACCCTTCTTTCAAGCTTTCCATGCCGCCTTGGCCTTGGGCAGGTTTGCGCAGAGCGAAGCTCTGCGGTCTAGCGCGGGAAATGGGGAATCAAGCAAGAGGGTGAATCGCAGAGCTTCGCTCTGCGCCAGCCCGCCTGCTTAATGATCCTGCGGAGGCGTTTGGTAGTCTGCCGGGGGTATTTGACTCCACAGCTCTATCCACTTTTTGAGGATCGAGTCAAGGGTCTCGCCGAAGCTCACCGCGTTCGCGGGATCAACAGGTTCCCATATCTTAAGTTCCCTTTGGAAAGGACGCAGCATTCTCTCGCCAGCGAGACTCCGGAGTTTTTGCGAGAGCGGCCTGAAGACACGCGGCTGCGTCTGCCAGAGATCAAAATCCACGACAACCCCCAGCCCGACTGGCTTGCCGTCTTCGGCACGCCAGTTGAGTCCAAGGTAGACATCGCCTAGGTCTCGTACGAAAAGTTTGACCGCTATCCATGCGTATGTCCCGTCCCAACTACCCCACGTCGGCCCTACGAAGTTTGTAATCAAATCCCGTTCGAGATTGGCATGCAGGGCCTCCCCGAGCTTGCCAAAGTTTGCCTCCAAGACCTGTCGCGACCTTGAATGGACCACACATTGAAATTCATTAATTGCAGCCAGTGCGTCGAAATAGCTCTGAAGGCCCTCTTGGAACAAATTAACGTTCGTATCTTGATCCATCGTCGTTGCCCCCTTTTAAGCTGTCTTCGAGATAAAGTGCGAGCTTTCGGGCGGTTACGACATCTTCTCCGCGAAAAACCCTCTGCGCATTGCCCGACGACAGCTCCAACAGGTTCTGTTCGACAGCACCCACGTAAGCGAAAACCAGTGCCCCCGTCAGGACCGTCATTTTCTTCTCCCTGATAAGTTCAGGGACTCGTTTCCTCAGCGCCGCACAGAGATCGTTGAATGGCCTGAGCTTAAATCTGTCATATTCGGGGCGCTCCCCCGCTTTGGCAAGGAGGATATAGCACTCTTGACTTTCCACTTGCCGTTCCCCCCACTCAAAGTACTCCTTCTGCTTCGCCGTATATGCCTGTTCGGGAGACGTTATCTTGACTTCGATCAGAGCTAGTACACGGCGCTCGCATCGAATCACAAGGTCCAGCCTTTTCCTGGATTCCCAATGGTCCAAGTTCACCCACTTCTCCCGTTCCGTAGAGAACGTGGAGAGAGCTTTATAAGCGATTTCCGAGGGTCCCAGGATGCCGAGTACGTAAAAGACATCTCCAAGCGTCGGAAGCTGCTTTACAACCCACTCCAGCCAGTCCGAATACACTTCTTCGCGTTCCCCTGCCAGCCATCGATGAAGGTCAAAATTCGAAAGTAAGGGATCGGCTAGAGGCTGTGAACGCTTGTTAGACTCTCGCAATAGTTGACGTAACTTAGCGGATTCAGCCAGCCACACCGTTCGGGCGGAACTAATCATGCGGTTTACGCTTTTCCAAGTGGCCCTTCGTTTCGGCTTGAGAGCGGCGCATGTCCTGCCCAGCTCTGCCCAGTGGTGGATGGTCTCAATCCATCGCCCTTCATTTCCCACGGCGGATTCCTCCCTCGCAGGGGATGCCCTATCAGACTTTCACCTTTTAGTGCCACATAACGTCTATGTTCGGCTTTTGCGGCCAGCCCACGCGTTCTTGTTCTACCTCCGCTCGGGTAGGGGCAAGGAAAAGTAGGGGCACCCCTCCGCAACTCATTTGCGCGCCGCCACAGCCTTGGCCCGCTCGAAGGTCATTACGCCCTTCTTCATATCCGCATCGATCGTGAGCGAGTCGCCGGGAACAACTTCGCCATCGAGCAACTTCATGGCGAGCGGGTCCTGGATGAGCCGCTGGATGGCGCGCTTGAGCGGCCGCGCCCCGAACTGCGGATCGTAGCCCTCGCGGAAGAGCAGCGCGTGAGCTTTCTCCGTCAGCGTGATTTCGATTTTGCGCTCCGCGAGCAGGCGGCGCAGGTTCTGAAGCTGGAGGTCGATGATCTTCTCGATTTCCTGCTTGCCGAGGGCGTTGAAGATCACGATTTCATCAATGCGGTTGAGGAACTCCGGGCGGAAGTGCTGGAGAAGCGCGTCGTGAATCTTCCGCTTCAGTCCCTCGCTCAGCGTGCCGACCGCGCCTTCCTGCTTCGCGGTCATGCCGATGGCGCGATCGACGCCGTTCATGGCTTCATGGATGAAGTGGCTGCCGATGTTCGAGGTCATGATGATGACCGTGTTTTTGAAATCCACCGTGCGGCCTTTGCCGTCGGTCAGGCGGCCGTCTTCGAGAATTTGCAGGAAGATGTTGAAGACGTCGGGATGCGCCTTTTCGATTTCGTCGAAGAGCAGAACGGCATACGGTCGGCGCCGGACCAGTTCGGTCAACTGGCCGCCTTCCTCATAGCCCACGTATCCGGGCGGCGCACCGATCAGCCGCGCCACAGCGTGTTTCTCCATATATTCCGACATATCCAGGCGGAGCATGGCGCGCTCGTCATCGAAGAGGAATTCAGCAAGAGCGCGAGCCAGTTCCGTTTTGCCCACACCCGTGGGGCCGAGGAACAGGAACGAGCCGATGGGGCGGTTCGGGTCGGCCAAGCCGGCGCGGCTGCGGCGCACGGCGTTCGCGACCAGGCGCAGAGCGTCGTCCTGGCCCACCACGCGCAGGCGCAAGCGGTCTTCCATCTTCACCAGCTTCGCCACTTCGCCTTCCAGCATCTTGGCGACGGGAATCCGCGTCCAGCGCGAGACCACGCGCGCCACATCCTCTTCGTCCACTTCTTCCTTAAGCATGCGGCCGGTCTTGTCGATACTCTGAAGCTTGGCGTTCGCGGCGGTGAGTTCTTTCTCCAGAGACACCAGCTTGCCGTAGCGAATCTCCGCCGCTTTATTCAGGTCGCCCTCGCGGGTGACACGCGCTTCGTCAATCTTCGCCTTTTCAATGGCTTCTTTCAGTCGGCGAATATTCGCGATGACTTCCTTCTCCGCCTTCCAGCGTAATTTCAATTGATCGGATTTTTCCTTGAGCCCGGCCAACTCCTTCTCCAGCGCCTGCAAGCGCTCGCGCGAGGGCGCGTCGTCTTCCTTGCGCAGCGCCTGCCGCTCAATTTGAAGCTGCGTCACGCGGCGCTCAATCTGGTCGATCTCGGCCGGCATGGAATCGATCTCGATGCGCAGGCCGGAGGCGGCTTCGTCAATCAGGTCGATGGCTTTGTCGGGCAGGAAGCGGTCAGCGATATAACGGCTGGAGAGCACCGCCGCCGCGACAATAGCCGAATCTTTGATGCGCACGCCGTGGTGAACCTCATAACGCTCCTTCAGGCCGCGCAGAATGGCGATGGTGTCTTCCACCGAAGGCTCGCCCACCTGGACGGGCTGAAAACGCCGCTCCAGCGCCGCATCCTTCTCCACATATTTCTTGTATTCGTTGAGCGTGGTGGCGCCGATGCAACGCAGCTCGCCGCGCGCCAGGGCCGGCTTGAGCATGTTGGAAGCGTCAATGGAACCTTCGGCGGCTCCCGCGCCCACCAGGGTATGCAATTCGTCGATGAAGAGAATGATCTGGCCGCTCGCTTCTTCAATCTCTTTGAGTACGGCCTTCAAGCGGTCTTCAAACTCCCCACGGTACTTCGAACCCGCCACCAGCGCGCCCAGGTCAAGCTGCACAATGCGCTTCGACTTGAGCGATTCCGGGACGTCGCCGGCGACGATACGCTGCGCGATACCTTCCACAATGGCCGTCTTGCCAACTCCCGGCTCACCGATCAGCACGGGATTGTTTTTAGTACGTCGCGAAAGCACCTGGATAACGCGGCGAACTTCCTCATCGCGGCCGATCACCGGGTCGAGCTTGCCGCGGCGGGCCAGTTCCGTCAGGTCGCGCGCGTACTTCTCGAGCGCCTGGTACTTGGCCTCGGGATTCTGGTCGGTAACGCGTTGCGTGCCCCGCACCGCCACGAGCGCCTGCAAAATGGCATCGTGCGTGACGCCCAGTCGCTTCAGGATGCGCCCCACCGGGTCGCTCGACTTCTTGGCCAGGGCCAACAGAAGGTGCTCGGTGGAGACGTATTCGTCCTTAAACTGCTCGATTTCTTTGAACGACTGGTCAAAGACTTCCTTCAAGGCCGGCGAGAAATAGTGGTCCGTCGTGCCGCCCACTTTGGGAAGCGCCTCGATCACCTTGGTGGCTTCCCGGGTGACCGCGGCGGGTGTGACGCCCAGCCGCTGGAGAATTCCTGGAACAATGCCCTCCGGCTGCTCGACCAAGGCGAGCAACAGGTGCACCGGCTCCATTTGCTGGTTGCCATGGCGACCCGCGACGCCCTGCATCGCCTGGAGCGCTTCCTGGGCCTTTACGGTGAATTTGTCAAATCGTGTAGCCATGGTGAAATCCTTTTTAGCTGTCAGCTATCAGCTTTCAGCGAGAGTACTTGCGGCTCCTGGATCCCCGCAGGGGATCTATAAAATAGCCGGGGGCAACGCCCCCGGAAAACTCCCCCAAGCAAGTCCGACCCTGCAAAGGGTCGAATCGAGGCACGCTGGAATTGCGCCCCCGGCCTAGGAGCCTGTCGGAGATAGATTTCGTTGTACGTAGAATCAACAACTTAGCGAGATTTCACTGTCTGTAAGTTATTGATTCTTCGTTGACAAACTGTTATCTCCGACACGCTCCTAGGGTAGTGCGACCCCGTCAGGGTCGGAGATCAAAAGCCACGCTTACCGGGGGCGTTGCCCCCGGCTATTTTCTGGTGCCCTTGCAGGGCACGAAACACTTAGCCTGCGCTCCCATTATATCTGGATGTTCGCGGGCTGCTAATTCTCGGATGCTCCTCCGAAATTGTACCCATTTCGCCAAGGCGGAGCGACATTAGAGCCCGCCCCTGCCGGCGGTCCATTGAAACAAAAACCGCGCCGGAGACCCCCGGAGCGTTCAGGTTGCTCCACGGCTCGCGACGCGGCAGAAAACCCATCATGCAGGAGGGGTAGCGCCGGCATCTTGCCGGCTGCTCACCCCCCACCCGCACGGAGAAATCACTTTAGCTCTTGCTGACGTTGATCTTGATGGTCTTCGGTTTCGCTTCTTCCTTCTTGGGCATCGTCAGCGTCAGAACGCCGTCCTTGTAATTGGCCGCCACCTTGTCCGCATCGATGCTGTTGGGCAGCGAAAAGGTGCGTGTGAAGGTTCCGTAGGAACGCTCGATGCGGTGGTAGTTCTGCTCGTTCACTTCCTTCTCGAACTTGCGCTCACCCTTGAGATAGAGGGTGTTGTCCTCGACGCGAATCTCCACCTCGTCGGGATTGATGCCGGGCAGCTCCGCCTTCAGCACCAAGCTCTCGCCGTTTTCGTAGATGTCCACGGGCGGCGCCCAAGTGCGGGTCGAAACCTCGCCCTCACCCAATACAGGAGAGAAGGCTTCGCGTAACAAACGGTCAAATTGATTCTGTGTAGCCGTCAGGCCTCGGAATGGTTCAAATCGAACAATCGCCATGTTAGTGTGCCTCCATTTGTTGGACGTTCACGTACCTTAGTACAACTACATGATAAAATATGAGCGCTTTATTGTCAAGAATTATTTTTTGTTTATTTTCAACGATTTGCAGACTTCATAGATGATCTATATGCTGGGCCATGTCCAAGATAAGTTCCTCGGGGTTCCCTTTCCCACCGTGGCCTGGATCGGCATCGATTGGGCCGACCAAGCGCCTGCCGTCCGTGTGCAAGCGGTGGGCTCCGACCAAGTGGAGGCCTGCGATGTGGTGCAGCGCCCGGAGGCCCTGCAAGACCGGGTGCGTCAACGGCGCGCCGGCTTCCCCCAAGGCTATCTGGCCGTGCCTGCCCGCTGGCTGCCAGATGGCGCGGTGGCGTCTGGAGTGCAAAATTGCCGTCGCAAACAAGCCGGTGGAATGTATACTGCTATGACTCAGGATGCCAAAATGGAAATCCCGGTCAACTCCCAGCACGAATTGCTTCCCTCCAGCCCGGCGGTTGCGCCGAACGTGCAAGGTTATGCCCATGTCGGGATTCTTTGATCATATCTCACCGCGCGCGGCGCGGGCTCAGCACTCGCGGGAGTTTTCGACCGATTCTGCTAACCTGAAATGTCGAGGGAAAGAGTGAAACCCAAGAAGAAGCGGGTCATAGCGCAAACGGCTGAGCCCCGCCAATTTCAACTTGATAGATGGCGGAGCGTGCTCGCGTCCGCTGCGCTCGCCCTACTGACGTTTCTGGCCTTTTCAAATTCGTTCTCCGCCGGATTCATTCTCGACAACAAAGGCCTCCTTCTCCAAGATCCGCGCATACGCGAGCTTACCGGCGAGAATATCCGTCTGATTCTTCAGCACACATATTGGTGGCCAACCGGCGAGGCTGGACTTTATCGCCCCTTCACAACCCTCTCCTACCTGTTCAACTATGCGGTGCTCGGGAACGCCACTGAGCCGGCCGGATATCATTGGATCAACTTCCTTTTACACCTCGGCAATGTCTTTCTGGTCTATGCGCTGGCGCGCCGACTCCTTCGCGAGTTCTGGCCATCTTTTTTCGCGGCGGCGCTCTGGGCCGTCCACCCGGCCCTGACCGAATCGGTGACCAACATGATCGGCCGGTCGGATCTGCTCTCCGCCATGGCCGTCTTGAGCGGATTCCTGATGTATCTCAAGAGCGCCGAGTCCGCCGGGGTGCGCAGGCTCGCATGGCTCGCCGGATTGATGGCCGTCACCGCCGTTGGCGTGTTTTCGAAAGAGAGCGCGGTCGCCATCGTGGGGGTGATTGCGCTTTACGAACTGACATGGTGGAAGGAGCGAAAACCGGGCCGAGCCCTACTCCTGGGGTGCATCGCCACACTTCTGCCGATCGCGGCGATGCTGTATCAGCGCTCGGTCGTGCTGGGGGCTTCGCGGCCCGCGGAGTTTACTTTCACCGACAACCCCATCGTGGGCGCAGACTTCTGGGTCGGACGGCTCACGGCGATTGAAGTGATCGCGCGCTATCTCGGGCTCACGCTGTGGCCGGCCAAGCTTTCCAGCGATTATTCCTACGCGCAAATCCCGCTCGCCCATGGCGCCTTGCAGGACTGGCTTGCGTGGATCGCCGTGCTGGCCGCGGCCCTACTCGTCGTCGCTTTGTACGGGTGGAACCGCAGGGCTTTCTTCCTGGCGTCCTTCGCCGCGATGACGTTTGTACCCATGTCGAACCTGCTCTTCCCGATCGGCACCATCATGGCGGAGCGTTTCTTGTACATGCCGACTATCGGCCTGCTCGCCTGCCTGGTCATGGCGATTTATGCGGCCGGCAAACGGGTCCCAATAAAACGTTTTGCGCCGGTCGTGTTGTGCGTGATCACCGCCGCATTCGCCGTCCGGACCTGGGGGCGGAACGGCGATTGGCAGGACGATCTGGCCATGGCGGAAGCCACTGTCCGCACCAGCCCCAACAGCTTCAAGGTCCACGAGCGGCTCGCTTCCCTGCTTTATGCCAACCGCGCCGAGGGTTCGAACCGCGAGCGCGCCATCAAGGAAGCCGAAAGGTCTGTGGCGATCCTCGACTCGCTGCCCGACTCGCGCAATAATCCGGTGGTTTACCGCATGGCGGGCAGCTTCCATTTAGCCAAAGGTGACTATTTGCACGAGCGTGATTCATCCGAAAGCGCTCATGAGTACCAACGAGCGCTCCAGCTTCTCGAGCGTTCGATCGCCATCGACAAGAGCGCACGGGCGGAGTACGATCGAAAGGGAGGGGCGGAGTGGGCTCGCCGCTACTCCACGGTTGCGGTCGCTGCCAAAGGCGATCCTGAGGCGCGTTGGATGCTGGCGGCTGCGTACTGGAGGCTGGGGAAGGCGGAGGAGGCTGGCGCCGCAGCCAGCGAAGCGCTCGCCCTTCATCCCGTGAACGCCGAGGCGTACCGGCAGATCTCCTACGCTTTCGTCGCCCAGGATCGGATCGATGACGCGGCCGTCGCTCTGATCGAAGGAGCGCTGATCACATCCGACTTCAGCCTCCGATCGGATCTCTTGGACTTGTACCGCAAGGCTCTTAGCAACAGTTGTGCGATTGCCGCAGGGCCGAACGGCCCGGCGGTGAATCTCGCCTGCGATCGGGTCCACAAGCAATTCTGTACGGCTTCCGTCGAGGTCGTCAAAGCCGCCATGGAAGCCGAGCGATGGGACATGGCCAGGCAGCGGAAGCAGGATTTCCTGCATAAATACGGCTGTCCCGCGGGTCCGCTGGAGCAGGTTTTACCGGACTAGTCCCGTGCCCGCCTGGTTAGGTTCCTTTCGGAAGCGTTCGCAGTCTACCAAAGCGCCGTGTGGGCAGAGGGGGTTCGGGACTTCTTTAGGCGGGCACGGGACTAGGTTTGCCATGTACTTCCGGCGGGCGACCGAACAGCACCCCGTGCCGCTCCCGCGAAGGAGCCCACAAGGCTGGGTGCTGGACCCGCTCGGCGCGCACTTTGTAGTCACTGATGATAGGTTTCACCTACGGCTACCCACGTTATCCCACTTCGCGGGACTCGCCAAGCGGCGGCTGAACGGCGGGCTCACGTAAGCACAACGCGCGCCGGGAGAGTGGGGGGCAGCCACCTTTTGTAGGCTCTAACGTTTGTTTATTTTGCTTGACAAGAGTGGCGTTGTGGTATACAATCGAGCGGTGTTGGAAGGTAGGTGGTGCCATGTCCTTGGGTAAGTCTCCCACCCTGACTCCTGCTCTCATAACCTCCAATCGCTGCAACGCTAAGAAGTCCACGGGGCCCCAGGCCGCGCGGGGCAAGGCCTGGTCGCGGCTGAACGGCCTGCAGAGCGGGTGGCGTTCGCCGGAATACATCAGCTTTTTCGAGGCCTTGCTTTATGCTCTACCCTGCCAGGTGGGGCTGACAGCGCAGGCCCTCCTCTCGTCCAAACATGTGCTTCATCCCCTGTTTATCTAAGCCATGGAGATGAGTGTCCAAACGGAACTCGCTATGTGTAAAGAGAGTCTGTGGTCGCGCGCGCAGAGGAAATGAAAAAAGAACTCTCTTTTGTACGTTCAAAGCCGGAATGTTATTGAAAACAAACGCGGGCGAAAAGAGTCGCATTTATCAAGGCCATTATCTTATTGAAAATACAAGGCTTACGTCGGAAACACCCGAAATTCCCGTATATGCATGAAAATGCAGGAGATAGTAGAACTACAACCGCCGTCAGACGGGTGGCACTTTCATCCAGTCTGATATATTGTTGAAAATACAAGGCTTATACAAATCACGCCCGAAAGGCTATGATATGTATGAAAATACATGAGATAGTCGCGTTGCAACCGCCGTCAGACGGGGGGCGATTTCATCAAGGCCACTATGTTGTTGAACATACAAGACTTATATTAATTTTGCCCAAGTCTCCGTTAGGTATATGAAAATGCGGGAGATAATAACAGTACAACCGCCGCCAGACGGGGCCGAACCCCTGCCTTTCCAGTTCCTTGGTGAGGCCAAGTTGGATCGGTGAGAGATCCCGGCCAGCGCCTCTTGGATCTGTTCAGATACTGGTTCCACCACCGCCTTATACGAAGGTGCAATTGAAGAGATACTTAATCGTACGTTCTTCAGTCTCGGCGCCTGAGCCGGGTTCTACTTTCTGTACCAATATGAACGCACCTTCGTATTATGCACCTTTTAAACCACTTCGTTTTGTCAACCTGGGTTGGCCCCTTTTGATCATCTGATTTGGCCCCACCCAAGTTATGGATTCTGGGGTGTTGCCTTTTCTCGCTTTCTTCTTTGTTCTTCCCGGGTGAATAGCTGTTCTTGGTGCTTTGTGCTTTCCCTCCGCAGCTCGTACCGCCTTTGCTCCGTGACGGTAGCCTCAGGCGATGGAGGTCAGGCCGTGCCAGGCACTCGCTCGCCATGCTTCTGGGGGTTCGGCGTTGGGATTCCGGATTCCGGATTCCAGATTCCTGATTTCCAAATCCAGATTCCCGAATCAAGATTCCCGATTCAAGATTCCGGGTTCCCGGTTCCCGATTCCGGATTCAGGCGCCAGGATCGGGTCCGTCACGCTCTTGTCACGGAATTACTCTGCGGCCGCCGCCTGCAGTTTCGGAAATGACAAATAGACCGCTGCAAGTGAAGCCAATAAGGAAGCCTTTTCCGGCGTTTCCGCCGGAGTTCTCCTGATCCCTTCCTATTTTCGCATTCCCAAGAATACCTTGCTTTTGTTCTCTTCTTATGGTATCTATACCACGAGATGAACAGCGAACCCCGAGGCCCTCAGGCCTCGCGACTTCGGCAACGCAAGTTTGAGCTGGTGCGCCGTTTCCACCTTCCCGACGATCTGCTTCCCGGCTCGCTTTCCCTC
>JBEKAD010000052.1:0-13738 GCA_050018435.1 Terriglobia bacterium | reverse complement strand
GCAAGAACATTCGTCTGGTCGCCGTCGAGCCCGCCGCGTGCCCCACCATGACCAAAGGCGTTTACGCTTACGACTTCGGCGATAAGAGCGGCATGACTCCCCTGCTCAAAATGGACACGCTGGGACACGACTTTGTCCCGCCCGGCATCCACGCCGGCGGCCTGCGCTACCACGGTATGGCGCCCCTCGTGAGCCTGCTCCACCGGGAGGGCGTTGTGGAGGCGGTGAGCTATCCGCAATTGAAGTGCTTTGAAGCCGCACTGACGTTCGCGCGCGCCGAAGGCCTGATCGTGGCGCCGGAAACTTCCCATGCCATCTGCTGCGTGGTCGACGAAGCGCTGAAGGCTAAGGAAGAGGGCAAAGAGAAAACCATCCTCTTCAACCTCAGCGGGCATGGGCACTTTGATATGGCCGCGTACGAGAAGTATTTTGCCGGCGAGCTTTCCGATTACGAATATCCGGAAGCGAAAATTCGGGAGGCGCTGGCGCACTTGCCTAAAGCATCCTGATTTTGGATTCGCGATTTTGGATTTTGGATTGGGAACGCGGGCAGGCCCAGTCTCAGAATCCAAAATCCAAAATCGGTTCGTGGCTACGCGTCCTTGCCCAGCTCGACCACAAAATACTCTGCGTGAGTGGTGCCGGTGTTGCGGACTCCGTGCTCGTCGTTCGACCCCACGAAACCCACCGAGCCGGGGCCCAAGGGGGTTGACTGCCCACCGATCGTCACCTCGAGGGTTCCCTCCCTGACCAGGAACATCTCCTCGTGCAGGTGGTGATGCGCCGGGTGCGGCATTTGCCCCGGCGCGAGGCGGGTCTGGTGGACTTCCAGGTAGCAGCCGTTGTGGAGTTCGCCCGACAACACGGGGCGCGATTCATTCCCGTCCCTCTTTCGTACCGGCATTTCTTCGTAGGGAAATGCCTTACTCTGAAGCGCCGTTTTCTGCGCCGCAACCCCCGGGGATGCGGCAAGCGCGGTGACCAGCAAGCACAAATCTCTTCGCGAATAGGTCATGGTTCTCCTCCGGCACTCACAAGCTTCGCCCTTTTTGTTGGCTCTACCAAGAGCATATTCCCTATGGAGAAATTTGCAAGTATAGTTTCATGCTTCCCGCCAGCGGACTGCACGTGCGCCGGCCGGACTCATAGCCATTGGAGCGAAAGGTAAGTTCACTTCGCCTTTCTACCCAACCGCCCTGGAACAGGAGACTGCCCGTGAATACGTCTGAAAGCAAGCTGCTGGTCGGAATCGATATTGGCGGCACGAAAACCGCCGTCCTACTTTCCTCAACCCCGCCGGAAGTCATCGCGCGCAAGCAATTTGCCACCCGTCCCGCCCAGGGGCCGGAGAGAGCTCTGGAATTGATCAAGTCGGGAATTCGCGAGATGCTGGCTGAGCAAGGCGCGGGCACAGCCGCCATCGCGCGGATCGGGGTAAGCTGCGGAGGCCCGCTGGACCGCGTGCAGGGGATCATCCAGTCGCCGCCCAATCTGCCCACTTGGGATGACGTGCCGATCAAGGCCCTCCTGGAGCGCGAGTTCCAAGCGGAATGTCTGATCGAAAATGACGCGAATGCCGGGGCCGTCGCGGAACATCGCTTCGGAGCCGGCAAAAGCTGCCAGAACATGGTGTTCCTTACCATGGGTACCGGCCTCGGCGCCGGCGTTATCACGGACGGGCGACTCTACCGCGGGTCCAACGACCTGGCAGGCGAAGTGGGCCACCTTCGCCTGACCCGTACGGGCCCCATCGGTCACAACAAAAAAGGCTCGGCGGAAGGTTGGGCAAGTGGCGGCGGCATGGCGCAGGTGGCACAGCAGGCGGTGGCCGCGGCGCTCAAGAAAAAGCGTTCTACTCGCCTGGCGAAGTTATATCGATCGGGGGGCCCGATCACCGCGAAGGATATTGGCACCGCGGCGCGGCAGGGCGACGAAGTCGCGCTGGAAGTTCTAGAAACCACGGGCGAGAAGCTGGGAGAAGTATTGGCGATCCTTGTCGACCTGCTGAATCCCGACCGCATCGTGATCGGCGGTCTGGCCATGCGCCTGGGTGATTTGCTCCTCGAACCCGCTCGCCGCGTCATAAGGCGTGAGGCGCTGGAATTGCCGGCGCGCACGTGCCAAGTCATCCCGGCCGAACTCGGTGAGAGTATCGGCGATGCGGCCGCGCTGTGCATTGCCATGGGAATTTAACGCTCAGGCTGAGCAGAGGCGGGGGCCGCGTGCTGCGCGGCGAGTTGCCGGCAGACATCCGCGATGGTATCCGACGCGAGGTCTGCGGCGTGCCAGTTGTTGTAGGTTTTCGGGAGCCCAAGGGCCTTCTGCACGTCCTCGGGGGTTTGCCCCTGCTTCAGGCACATCTCCACCTGCGCCACGAGCCATTCCAGGAACTTGCGGAAATCCACCAAGTCCTTCTTGCTGCCGGGTCCGCCGTGGCCGGGAATGTACGTGTCAACGTCCCAGCCCTCGACTTGCCGCAGCACCTCGATCCAGCGGTGGACGTCGCGCGAACCAACTCGCGGAAAATATTGGTTGTCGTAGAGCTCACCCAGGAAGAGCGTTTTCGCGGAAGGCAAATACACGACGGCTTCCTCAGGGGAAGTCTCGCTGCGCAGCAGGCTGGCGATACGGATTTCCTGGCCGCCCATGTTGAGCGTCATCTTTTCATCGAAGGTTTCGGTGGAGGGGGTTACGTGGAAGCCCCGCATGCGCGCTTGCAGCCGCCATCCCTCTTCACCGTGCATGCGATCGGAAAGCTCCTGTCGGTACTGGAACATTTCCGCTTGCGCCGTCTTGGTGGAGATCAGCGTGGCTTGTTCATCGGTGAAAACTTCGTTGCCCAACATATGGTCGGCTGCCGAACTGGTGTTAATGACGTATCGGATGGGGAAGTCGGTGCGCTTGCGAATTTCATAGAGCAGGTCGCGAGCGTGCATCGGACTATTGGAGGTATCTACCACGACCACGCCCTCCGAGGTCACAATGAATCCCGCCGTCGCCGCCCGGGTGAAAAGGGGATCGCATTCCTGATCGATCACATCGTCAGGAATCCATGCGAAAACTTTGGGTTTGACCTCTTGGACACTGTAAAGTCCCAAAATGGCAGACAGGCCGCGAGAAGACGCCATGAAATAGCCCGCGGCGAAAAGAGCCAGCAACAGATTACAAGTTACCCGGAGCCGGGAGCAGGAGTGGGCATGGCTATTCCTCGCAACCTGTCTCCTGTAACCTATAACCTGTAACCTGTGACCTGCCTCAAATATCCACATATACTTGCGCTCGCCAGCCCTGTGGGGTTTTTTCCAGCGCGAGTTGATGATAAGTAATGGCCTTGACCAGCAGTTTGGCCTGGTGCCGCGACCGCTGGAATTTTTCGCCGCGCGCCAGGGCACTCAGCGAATCGTCCTGAAGGTTCTGGATCTCAAAATCCCGGAAGAGCCATCCTTCCGCGTCGTGCAGGAACAGAACCTCACTCAGCCAATTCACCAAAACGCTCTCGGGGTCCGGTCCGTGAATTTGCAAAGTCACTTCCCCACAGGGTTTAATCGTGTCTAAATCCACGATCATATCCATCAGCGCGCGAGCGGCGTTGGCAAACACCTCCTCGCGCGTCGCCCCGAATGCCTCAAAGCCCACGTCCGCCGTATGTTCTAAAGTCCGAAAAGGGTGCATCTCACCGCTTCCGGCCGGCAACTCCTGCCGCCGCGTTTGCAGCGGCGACGCGCCGACAATCCCACATCATACTGGAGAGACGCCCGCTTGGGTAGACACAACACCACGGCGCTGCTTGCGTTTTTCAAGCGTGTCGAGTAGCATGACCAAAATTCTAGGTTAATCTATGTCTGCAAATGGACAACCGGATGTAGTTCTTGCGCTCGGATTTGGCGCCGGTCTTTACTGGTTCTTCAAAGGCTTCCGTGTGTATCGCGAGTACCGCGTTTTGGCGGACACTCCTGAAATTCCGATCGGCAGCATGGCTATGGGCTTGGTGGAAATTCACGGAAGGGCGAAAGCTAACCAGACGGTCGCAAGCCCGGTTACACAAACTCCCTGCTGTTTCTACCAAGTCGAAATCGAGCGTTGGGTTACCGGCAAAAACGGCGGCCACTGGTCGCACGCCGCCACCGACGCGGATGGCGTGAGGTTTTATCTCGAAGACGCGTCAGGCAAAGTCCTGGTGGACGCGCATCATGCCGAGTACGATCTGATCCGGACCGCGAAGGTGCAAACGGGAGGTGGCTTGGGGGGTTCCCTGGGCCGGTTGTTCTCCGCCGTGGGTGCTCCCACGGTGGCCACGGGAACGATGGCCTCCCAAGCCGACCTTTTTTCCTACGCGCAATCGGCGGTAAGCAGATTAGGCAGTTCCTTTTCATTGAGTGGTGGAAGCCTCCTCAGCTTTGGGGGTGGCATCAACCTCGGCGGAGGTTTTTCTGACCGCTACCGGTTGAGCGAGTATTTGATTCTCCCTGGCCACTGGTACGACCTCACGGGAACGTGCGTGGAGAATCCCACCCCCCAGGACGAACGCGACCGCAATCTGATCATGAAGGGAACAAATGAGCCGACCTTCCTGATCTCATGGCGAAGCGAGAAGGAAATCGAGCGGACGCTGCGCAATCGCGCCGCCCTGCGTATTTTGGGAGGAGGGGCTCTTTCGGTGGCTTGCCTGGCAATTCTCTTAGCAAAATTTGGATGGCTCTGACACTTTAGGAGGCGCACAACGATGGGTCTAATGATTCTGGTGGGACTGGTGGTTATCCTCGTGGTCGTGGGGATCTTTGCTTACCTCATTACCATTTACAACAGCTTGGTGCGTTTGAAAAACGATATCGACAAGGCTTGGGCGAATATCGACGTCCTGCTGAAGCAACGGCACGACGAACTGCCCAAGTTGATTGAGACCTGTAAAGGTTATATGCAGTATGAACAGAAAACCTTTCAGCTCATCACCGAGGCGCGGACAGCATTCATGAAAGCCGGTTCCGTGAGTGAGAAAGCTCAGGCCGATAACATGATTTCCGGCGCGCTCAAAAGCTTGTTCGCGGTGTCGGAGAACTATCCGGAGCTGAAGGCCAACAACAACTTCATGCAACTCCAGAAACGCATCTCGGAGTTGGAAGAAAAGATCGCCGACCGGCGCGAGTTCTACAACGATGACGTCAACACCTTCAACATTCGCATTCAACAGGTGCCGGACGTGTTCATCGCCGGCATGATGCACCTGCAACATCACGACCTGTTCAAAGTGACGGAGGACGATCGCCAGGACGTCGATGTGAAGATGACGTAAGCATTGGTGATTGGCGATTGATGATTTGTGATTAGCGATTGGTGATTGCAAGCAGTACTTGCCGGACGATTCTGTCCTGAAGATCTGCGATGCGGGGGCCAAGGCGTTTGCGTTAATGTGGAAAGAACGCGGCGGTAAAACCCGCTGGCGGAGCCGAATGAGCAGGCCCAAATCTTCAAGCACCGGGTGCAACGAGGCGGCGCCGGGCAATCACCAATCACCAATAATGAAGAAGGGAGATGGACATGGTAATTGCCATTGTGCTCATCGCCATATTGGGAGTCGTGGCCATTGTCGTCATTGGGCTGATCGTGTATTTCGTGGGCATTTACAACAGCCTGGTCACTCTGAAGAATGACATCGACCGCTCTTTCTCCAACATTGACGTGATGCTTAAACAGCGGCACGACGAACTGCCGAAGCTCATTGATACCTGCAAAGGCTATATGCAGTACGAGCAGAAGACCTTGCAGGCAGTGACGGAAGCGCGCACCGCCTACATGCGCGCCACCACTCCCGCCGAGAAGACCCAAGCCGATGGCATGGTCAGCGGGGCGCTCAAGACCTTGTTTGCCGTGGCGGAGAAATATCCCGACCTGAAGGCCAATACGAACTTCATGCAACTGCAAGGGCGCATCACGGAACTCGAGGAAAAGATCGCCGGGCAGCGCAGCCGCTTCAATGACGATGTCAACGTTTTCAATATCCGCATCGCCCAAATTCCCGCCAACTTTGTGGCCGGCTTCATGGGGCTGCAACCCCACGCGCTCTTCCAGGCTGCGGAAGCTGATCGCGAGGATGTGAAAGTCAGCTTCACGTAAAAGTTGTTGTCCAGGCCGATCCCGGCGTGATGACTTGGGGCTTCTGCGGATGCTGGTGGCGGACTGATCAGGGTGGAAAACAAAAAGGCCCGCTTGGGGGAGCGGGCCTGGGGAAAGGAGGAAATCTAGAACGGGTTCATTCCTTATCTCTTCTTTTTCTTTGCCTTTTTCGCTGCCATATTCTTCCCCTCCTTTGCTGAAGTCTTGGGGTCTGTGTGTACAACCACAATTTGTGGTCGCACACTACATTGCCACTATATGTAGTAGGGATTGGATTTTTTGTCAAGAAGAATATTGCGACGGAGAGGTTTTGCCCTTGGGAGACCCTCATGATGATCATCGACTCGCATCTCGATTTATCCTGGAACGCCCTCAACTGGAAGCGCGACTTGACCGAGAGCATCGAGGAAATCCGCCGCTCGGAAGAGGGCACGAACGATAGACGCCGTGGGCATAACACGGTGTCGTTCCCGGAATTGCAGAAAGCCGGCGTGGCCGCGTGTCTGGCGACGGTGCTGGCGCGTTCGAGCCAGCTCAAAGATCCTTTGCTGGACTACCCCAGCCGGGAGATTGCTTCGGCGATGGGCCTGGGCCAGGTGGAGTACTACCGCATCATGGAGTCGCAGGGGCGAATGCGCATGATTCGAGACTGGCCGGCGCTGGAATCACACGTGGCGGAGTGGAAGCGCGCGGGCGGCAACGGTACGCCGCTCGGATACATCCTTGCCATGGAGGGCGCCGACCCTATTCTCGAACCCAGCCAAGTCGAGCTGTGGTGGGAGCGCGGATTGCGCGTCGTTGAACCTGCCCACTTTGGGGTGAGCTACTACGCTCACGGAACGGGTGCGCCGGGGGGCCTGACTTCGAAAGGGCGGGAGTTATTAGCGGCGATGGAAGCGGTGGGAATGATCCTGGACATCACCCACCTGGCCGATGAAAGCTTCTGGCAAGCCCTCGAGATATACGGCGGCCCCGTGTTGGCCAGCCATCACAACTGCCGGGCGCTCGTGCCCGGTGATCGCCAGCTTACCGATGAGCAGATTCGAGCCCTGGTGGAGCGCGATGCGGTGATCGGCGCGGTCTTTGATTCCTGGATGCTCTACCCCAACTATGTGGCCGGCGAGACCGACAATTCCTTGGTGAGCGTGGAGCGTGTCATCGACCACATCGACCATGTGTGCCAATTGGCAGGCAATACGCGGCATTCGGCGATCGGCAGTGATTTGGATGGCGGGTTCGGTACAGAACAATCGCCGCGGGAGTTGAATACCATCGCGGATTTGCAGAGCTTCCCGGATCTGCTCAGGAAGCGCGGGTATAAGGAAACCGATATCGAAGGCATCATGCACGGCAACTGGCTGAGATTTTTCCAGAAAGCCTGGGCCAAACCCCAACACGCCGACACACCTGGAATCGATCTTCCCTCGCCCCTTGGGGGAGAGGGGGAACCGCAAGGCGGTGGGCGAGGGGGTCAGCACCAAGATGATCGCCCTGAGTCAAGTTTGTATCCTGCGCCACGGTCTTGACCCCCTCACCCGGCCCGCCCCGGCTGGAGAAAGCGCCGGTTGCGGTCCACCCTCTCCCCCAAGGGGGCGAGGGGAGCATATTCAAATTACCCCTTCCCTCTCCCTCCCAGTGGGCGAGGGGAGTAAATTCAAATCAACGCTCCCCTTGCCGAGACGAATACTGTTTTGATTGACCCGTTTCGAGTAAGATAGGCACGTCAGTCCGCTCGGCGACCCTTGGGTTAGAGCCGGGCGATCCCCAAACCCGAAAGGACGAGCAGGAAGAGCGCAGAAATAACCCCTTCCATCTTCGTGCCGAACACCAGACCGCACCTTCATGACACCACCCAAAACTCATACCCTAAAGACATCAATCCTGGTGGGACTGCTCGTGGCTCTAAGTTCCGCAGGAAATTTGTTTTTCAGCATCGGTATGAAGCGCATCGGCGCCCTTCAGGGCTGGTCGATGGCGGCGTTGCACTCCGCTTTTGTAGCCATTTTCACCAGCGCCTGGATATGGCTCGGTATTGTCAGTATGCTGCTGTTTCTCGCGGCGCTCATGTTGGTATTGTCTTGGGCGGACTTCAGCTATGTCTTGCCCGCCACCGCATCCATGTACGCCGTGATTCCGCTGCTTGGGCATTTCGTGTTGGGTGAAAGTGTGACGGGGCTGCGCTGGATCGGAGTGGCGTTGATTTGCCTGGGAGTGGTGTTCGTAGGGCGTACGCCCCCGAACACCACGAAGAAGGGTTGAACATGCGCACGGCCATTGCTCTCGCGGTCTTGGTGCTTGCCGGTACCGGCGGTGATATTGCCGTGGCCCACGCGATGAAGCGTCTGGGGGAAGTGCACAATTTCGCACCGGGGGCGATTTTGCGTTTTCTCGGACGAGCTTTCCGCGAGGGCTGGATGTGGATTGGCATTGCACAGATGGCCTTGGCATTTTGTTCCCTGCTCGCTTTGCTTTCCTGGGAAGCGGTAAGCTTTGTGGTTCCCGCCGCGGCGTTGAGCTATGTTACCGGCGCGTTGGGGGGGAAGTATTTCCTGGGTGAGCAGTTGACGCCTCTGCGCTGGACGGGAATCGGCTTGGTCTCCGTGGGCGTGGCGCTGGTGTGTTGGGGATAGAAGGAGGGCGAATTGTTTTTGACCTGCTTGAGGTGGGCGATTCTCGGCGCGGCGATGTTGCCCTCATTATCCTACTTACTTGTCATCTTCGCGGCCCGCAGCTTCTTCCGGCGCCACAACGCCGCTCCTCGCGACTTCACTCCGCCCGTGAGTGTCCTCAAACCCGTCCACGGGCTGGATCCTGAAGCCTACGAAAATTTTGCCAGTTTCTGCCGTCAAGATTATCCGGAATACGAGGTTCTGTTCGGAGTCACGGACGAGCAGGACGCCGCTACCCCCGTGATCCGCAAGCTCATCGCCGATTTCCCCGCGCTGCCGATTCGCCTGTTGGTGACGCCCGAAAAGATCGGTTCAAATGACAAGGTCAACAAGCTCTGTGGATTGGCGCGCGCTGCCCGGCACAACTTGCTGGTCCTTTCGGACGCGGATATTCGCGTCGGTCCGGGCTACTTGCGGTCGGTCGCCGCCCCTTTTCGCGACGCGCAGGTCGGCGCACTCACCAGTATGTTCACGGGGATTCCTGTGCGTTCCCTATGGCCGGAGTTGTTGGCCATTTACCTCAGCACCGATTTCATGCCCGCCGTCCTGATGGCCCGGCAACTGGAAGGAGTGCGCTTCGCGCTGGGCGCGACGGTCGGGATCAGACGCGAGTGCCTGGCGGAAATCGGCGGGTTTGAGGCGCTGGTTGACGAAGCTGGGGATGATCACGAACTTGGCAGCCGCACCGCCGCGCGGGGGCATCGAGTGGAACTGGTCGATGGCACCGTCAAGACCTGGTGCCCCCTCCAGAGCTTGCGTGAGTTCTACATTCAACGCTTGCGCTGGGCCATCGTGGCTCGGCAAGCCCGGCCCCTGGGCTACCTGGGGCTTATTTTCACTCAGGGCTTACCGTTGACCGTTCTGGCCGTGATTCTTGCCCCCACGCGCCTTCTGGCGGGGAGTTTTGTGGCAGCCTACTTGATTCTGCGCATGGCCGTCGTGTGGACCATGGGCGTCTGGGGACTGCACGACGAGCTGCTGAAGCGCCGCTGGTGGCTGGTGCCCCTTTGGGATGTTTTCGCCTTCGTCATTTGGCTGCACAGCCTGTTTTGGAGCCGTGTGCGCTGGCGGGGGGTGGAATATCGGGTCGCCCACGGCCGGCTGGTCCCCGTGGCTTCTCACCCGGATAAGGCTTGAAAGAGTCGTAGGCGGGCCGGTCAGCGCAAGGTTTCCAAGGTTGCTTCCTATGCCCATCCCTTCCGATCGTGACATCACTTCGGTCATCGGCAAAATCCCTTATCGGATGGCTTTCGCAGGGGGGTGGATTGACCAGCCGTTTGTTTCCATGCACAACCCTACTCCACCCGGGTCGATGGTGGTGGTGGGGATTGAGCCCACCTTTCGCTTCATGGATCGCAGCGGTATGGCCACCAGCACGCGCGAGGTCGCACGCAAATTATGGAACGACGTGTTGCCGGACCTTGACCCGCGGGAATTGGTGCGCATCCTCTATGATGCCGAGAATCAAGGCAAAGCCGCGCCCTCGGGATCGCAGGATATGGCGGGGCTGATTATTCCCGGCATCAGCCGGCTGGATTACGATTTCACCTGCGAGGGCGGGTATTTCCCTGCGCACATCGAAACGAACAAAGATCCTGCTGTCGCGCGCTGGGTGGAGAAAGTAGTGCATGTCCTACCCATCGCGCCTCGGCCCGATCATTACAGTCCCCTCGATGAAAAAAATTTGGACAGGGAATGGATACGCCGGCTGGGCCAATCGGGGAAGGACTGTTACGCGGCAATTCTGGCGAAGGACGCGCGGGCGCTCGGCGCTTCCATGAATGAATGCATGTGCTGTTGGGAGGCGATTCTCCCTGGCACGGTCAGACATCCGGCCATCAGCGTCGACCTGGTGGGTATTTTGAATCATTACCAGTCCAGGTATGCAGGAGCCATGTATTCCGGCTGTGGCGGTGGGTATCTGTACGTCGTGTCGGAAGGGCCTGTCCCCGGTTCGCTTCATGTGCAGGTCAGGCTTCGGACAGTGAATAGTGGCTAGTGGTTAGTGGCTAGTGGATAGAAACAAGCAACTAACCGCAAGCCAGTGTGAATTGTTGACTCTCCACTAGCCACTATCCACTGCTCTTACTAACCACTGCTCTTATGAACACCGTCACGGTCACGGGAAGTTTTGACAATCTGCGCTCAAAACACGTCCGCTTTCTCGAGGAAGCCGCGAAGTGGGGGAATGTGCACGTCGGGTTATGGTCGGATGAAACGCTTCAGGCGCTGGAGGGAAGGCCGCCCAGGTTCCCGGAGCAGGAGCGCCGTTATCTGCTCCAATCCCTGCGCTTCGTTCACCAGGTAACCCTCGTCAGGGGAATCATCGCGCCCCATGCCTTGCCTGATCTTGAGGCCGTTCAGCCTCACACCTGGATCGTGGACGAGGAAAGCGACGCTCCGGGCAAACGCGCGTACGCGGAGGCGCGAGGAATTCAGTACCGCGTCATAAGGAATCAGGATTTGAGCGGATTTCCCGTGCCCTCGTTCGCGCCGCCTGCCTTCGACCGAGCGCGGAAGAGAGTGATTGTAACGGGCTGCTTCGACTGGTTTCACTCCGGGCACGTCAGGTTTTTCGAGGAAGTTTCCGCACTGGGCGATCTTTACGTGATCGTGGGACATGACGCGAACATCAGGCTGCTGAAGGGTGAAGGGCACCCCCTGCTCTCCCAGCCCGAACGCCTTTACATGGTGCATTCGGTTCGGTACGTGCACCAAGCCATGATTTCAACCGGGCACGGCTGGCTGGACGCTGAACCGGATATCGCCCTCCTCAAACCTCACTTCTACGTGGTCAACGAGGACGGTGACAAACCCGAGAAGCGAGCCTTCTGCGCCGGACACGGCATCGAATACATCGTGCTGAAACGAATTCCCAAAGAAGGCCTGCCGAAGAGGGAAAGCAGGCTGCTGCGAGGTTACTGATGGGGCCGCGGGCAATGGCGCCAGAGTAGCGCCGACCTTTAGGTCGGCACGTGCCGGGCTGAAGCCCGGCGCTACGAGGTTATTGATGGGGCCGCGGGGAGCGACGCCTGTGGCGGCCCGATCCCAGGACAGCGAGACTCAGTTGACGAGGGGGTTAACATGCCGTACGATGTTGCATCCCCGGAGGCGTTGCTTACCCTTGCGAATAGGGATTGCTACTGCTGTTCTGCTCGCGCTTCTTACGCCCGTCCTCAAAGCCCAGGATGCCAGCACCGCGACCATCCTGGGGGCGATGAAGACGGAACTGGCTCGCTCGCAGCGGGCATTTAAGACCGATCCGGTCCAGCCTTATTTCCTCAGCTACGAAATCACGGACGATCAAGTGGTCAGCGTCACGGGCACGTTTGGAAAACTCCAAATGAGCCAGCAGAGCCGCAGCCGTCAGTTGGATATCGACCTGCGCGTGGGGAACCCTCATTTGGACAACACCCATGGGACGCGTGAAGAAGCCGCTGAGCCCTCTGCGCCCATCTACGTTCCCATTGAGGCGGACCCCGACGCGCTGCGCAGTGTTCTCTGGTATTACACGGACCTCAAATACAAGCAGGCGGCCGAGCAACTTGCCGCCATCACCACCGAGGTTCAGGTAAAGGTCGCCCAGGAAGACAAGTCCGATGACTTCTCTCCGGAGCCTGCGGCCAAGCATTTTGATAAACCCCACGTGATGAACATTGACCAAAAGGCATGGGAAGAGAAGGTGCGGAAGTATACGGCGCCTTTTGCCCGCTACGGCGACATCTACTCCGCCACCGCAACCTTCCTCGCGGATATTGAAACCCGCTGGTATGTCAACAGCGACGGATCAGAGATCGTGGTCTCCCGGCCCTTTTATCACCTCTACCTAGCGGCTCAGACCAAGGCTGACGACGGGATGGATCTGCCACGGTACGAATCTTTCTTTTCCCCCGACCCGGAGGGATTGCCCTCTGACCAGGCGGTGCTGAAGATCGTCGATCAGATGATCAAAGACCTGCAAGCTCTGCGGGTGGCGCCGATCGTTGATCCCTACACGGGTCCGGCGATACTTTCCGGCCGCGCCAGCGGGGTTTTCTTCCACGAAGTTTTCGGCCACCGCATTGAAGGCCATCGGCAAAAGGGCGAAAACGAAGGCCAGACGTTTAAGAAAATGGTGGGGGAGAAACTCCTTCCGGAGAACTTCTCCGTGGTCTCCGATCCCACCTTGCAGCGGTTGGGCTCGGCGGAGCTGGCCGGCTTCTACGACTTCGACAACGAGGGTGTGAAGGCGCAGCGGGTCGTGGTGCTCGACCACGGCGTCTTCAAGAACTTTTTGATGTCGCGTTCGCCCATCGAAGGTTTTCCGCACTCCAACGGCCATGGGCGCAGGCAACAGGGGAATGCTCCCGTGGCTCGCCAATCGAATCTGATTGTGATCGTCGATCACCCTGTTTCGCGCGCCGAACTGAAGCAGCGGCTGATCGAGGAAATAAAGAAACAAAACCAAAAGTTCGGCCTCTTTTTCGAGGATATTCAGGGCGGATTCACATTGACCGGCCGGTTTACTCCCAACGCTTTCAACGTCCTGCCGATTATGGTCTATCGCATTTATCCCGACGGGCGCGAGGAATTGGTGCGGGGAGTCAACCTGATCGGCACTCCGCTCACGGCCTTCAGCAAGATTGTTGCCGGCGACGCCGCCGTGGCCACGTTCAATGGCATCTGCGGCGCGGAATCAGGAGCGGTACCGGTGTCAGCGTCTTCCCCTGATCTGCTGATCTCGCAAATCGAAGTGCAGAAAAAGGAGAAGTCCACCGCGCGGGCGCCCATTCTTCCGGCACCCATAAAGTAGGGGCGCGTTGGACCGGAAGCCGTTCACCAAAGAGGTTTGAGGAAATAATTCATCAGCGTGATCCCGAGTGATCCCCTCACCCGGCCCGCCCCGGCTGGAGAAAACGCCGGTTGCGGTCCACCCTCTCCCCCAAAGGGGCGAGGGTAGTAAATTCAAATTAAATCTC
>JBEKAD010000051.1:0-13795 GCA_050018435.1 Terriglobia bacterium | reverse complement strand
GTGTTCCGTCAAAGTCGCGGGTGTCACATACTTCTGGGGCCATGAATGCATTACTTGCGAAGAGACCCCTCACCCACCGCCTTGCGGTCCCCCCTCTCCCCCAGGGCGAGGGATAGAAACTAAAACCACCGCCCTCTCCCAGGGGAGAGGGGGGACCGCAAGGCGGTGGGTGAGGGGTCCCTTTCAACCCTATTGGACTTTGACGGACCCCTGGGGTTGCCGTCGTTCACTACCCACCCACGAATGGGCTGTGGTAGCATCAAGCGCGGGACTCGGGACTCGGGGTCAGGGACTCGGGGTTCGGAATCAGGGACTAAGGGGTTAGGAGTTGGAGATTAGGGATTCGCCCGTCGGAATTTGGCTTTTCATTTCCCAACCGACCCAGCCCCCGAATTCTGAATTCCTAACCCCAAGTCCCGAGCCCCGAGTCCCGGATCCCGACCCCGGCTCGAAAAGGAAGCGGAATCACTGATGGAGTATACCGGACAAGCCGCATCACGATTCGCCTTTGCCGACATCCTTTATGAAAAAAAGGAAGGCATTGCCCGCCTCACACTGAACCGTCCGGAAGTTTACAACGCCTACTCCTCCGACACGCTGCGCGAGATGACGGAAGCCTTTCGCGACGCGGCGATGGACGATGCCGTGGGAGTGGTGGTGCTCACCGGCGCCGGCGACAAGGCATTTTGCGCGGGAAGCGATGCCAAGGAGTTTTCCAAGGAATTCCTTCGCCGTCCACGGAATTTCTGGAAGTTTCAAGGCTTACTTGCCGAGGCGCTCAATCTGTTTCGCCATCTTGGCAAGCCCACCATTGCCCGGCTGAACGGTGTGGTGGCGGGCGCGGGGAATGACTGGAACCTGGCGGCGGATTTGGCCATCGCGGCGGACCATGTCCGCTTCATGCAGATGGGCACACGCGTGGGGTTGGTGGATGCCTGGGGTGCAACCCAGTGGTTGCCCCTCGTGGTCGGCGAGCGGCGCGCGAGAGAGATGCTCCTCACTTGTGACGAGGTCACCGCCGACCAGGCGCTGAATTGGGGTTTGGTGAATCAAGTCGTCCCGCTCAAGCAGCTCGATCGAGCGGTGAACGCCTTGGCCAAAAAGTTGATCCAAAAATTCCCCGAGTGCACACGTTATACGCGCCAGCAATTGGACATGTGGAAAGATTTAGCGTGGACTCTCACGACCGGCCACGCGCGCGATTGGCTTGCCGTACACGCCACTTCCTGGGAGCCCTACGAAGGCATCCAGGCCTTCATTGAAAAGCGCCCCCCCGACACTAAGAATTTACGCGAGCTGGCGGCGGCAGGAAAGTCCAGCGAGTTCCTTTGGGGCGCTTACACACGCAGGTGCGAGAACTGTGGGGCCAAAGGCATTCCGGAAAAGTTTGACTATTGCGGGAAATGCGGCGCTAAACTGAAATAGAACCGGGATTGGGGATTAGGGATTAGGGACTTGGGGTTTTGGAAACAAAAAGCCAGATTCCGAATGGCGAAACCCTTGTAGCCCCTACCCCCGAATCCCGAACTCCTAATCCCTAACCCCGAGTCAGGAGGACGGCATGGCGGACGAACCGCTTGAACAAATCCCCGAAGGAGCAAAGGAAGAAGCGAAGAAAGAATTCAAATTCATCCGCTGGGATGACTCGGGGGTGGTGGCACACCTCACCCTGAATCGGCCCAAGCAAAACATCATGAACATTGACATGCTCCGGGAAATGGCGCGGGCCATTGAAAGCCTCTCTGCCCGCGAGGACGTGCGGCTGATCCTGTTGGATGCCGCCCCGGAATGCGAGGGCTACTTCTCCCTGGGCGTGGGCGCGGAGGGGTACACCCATCAGATGGTGTTTCAGATGATGGACGCCTTCCACAGCGTCTTTCGCATGATGATGGAGATATCCAAACCCGTGCTCGCCGTCGTGGAAGGCGTGGCCTCCGGCGCCGGCGCGGAGTTGGCGGCATTCTGCGATTTAGTGGTCGCCACCGAGAATGCACAGTTTTGCCAGCCCGAAATCAAGCTGGGCATGTTTCCGCCCATGGGCGCAGTGGTTTACCCGCGGGTCATCGGGCCGCGCGCCACCATGGAACTGCTCCTTACTGGATATCCCATCAACGCATTAAAAGCGCAACAAATGGGTTTGGTCAATCGCGTAGTACCGCGCGAGAAACTGAAGGAAACGGTCGATGCTCTGGTGAAGCGCATCTCCGAACAAAGCGGTCCGGTGCTGACCTTGCTCAAGCGCGTGGTTTTCGAAGGCACGTGGCGGCCCTTCCAAGAGGCGCTGAAGCGCGCCCAGGACCTCTACTTGAACCAGTTGTTTGATCTTCAGGATTCCCAGGAAGGCCTGCGCGCCCTCATCGAGAAGCGCAAGCCGGTGTGGAAGAATAAATAGAGCAGTGACGAGTGAGGAGCAAGCGAAAGGCGAAAATCGAAACTCGAAATTCGAAACTCGCTGCGATTTTCGAGCTTCGATTTTCGAATTTCGGCCCTTGCTTCTCACTCGTCACTAGTCACTTGCCACTGCTTTTCAGAGCTCACCTAAAGATTTCTCCACGTCATCCAACGCCGTTTTGGAAAGCTCGCTGGGCAGCGGGTCGGTGGATCTTCGCGCGTAAACGTGATCGCCGGATTTCGCCGCCTCCACGATCTCCGTGGTGTTTTTATCTCCGGACTGGATATTGAACCGGTAAGCCGCTTTGGCCAGGCCAAAATCCGCCAGACTTCCGCCCTTGGGGAACGAATCCGCACGCAGGTCGCGCAAATGGGTCAGGAAGGTGTCCATCTTATCGGAATTCACAGTCTTGGACTTGGGCGCAGTCTGTTTCCACTGGTTCCCTTGTTGCTCGAAAGCCCAATGACCCTTGGGCGTGTCCACTTCCAGGCGCTTCACGTCGAACGCGGAAAATGAAAACAGGTCCTTCTCGCGCAAATCCGCCTGGTTCTTTTTGAACTGGGTGACAAAGTCGGAGTTCAGAGTGAAGACCGGGTCGAGCGCCGAATTCATGGCGAAATAGCGATCCGAATCCTTATCTTTTTTCCCCACCGCGATCGTCTGTGTTCCGTCGCTGCCCGCCAGTTGCAGGCGCAGTTCCGGTGAACCGAATCCATAGTCGCCGTTTTTCTTTTTGTCCTCCGCCGCGATTGTCTGCATGGTCAAACCCCGTAATTGGCTGACCAAGCCGTCCACGGTGAAGCGGTCCGCGCGCACGGGGGGCGGGAGCACCAAATCCCAAACGCCCTCGGGATTTTTTTCGAGCGTCCAGCTTGCACCCTTGTATTCAACCCCAATTTTCTGAAGCTGGTCGGCTTCCAGGGTCAGCGCCCGGCGGTCGCGCAGGTCGAACATTTTCTTTTCCAAGGAAGATTTCAGATAACTCGCCAGGGTGATGACTTGCGGATTTCCGCTGACCTGTGCATACAAACCGCCACTGGTGGGCGTGTCGTCGCCCAGCAGCAGAGTGAAGGACGGAGGTTTGGCATCGGTGGTGACTTCCAGCGCGAAGCTGGGAGGATCGAGGCCAAAGTCCTTCAAGCTGGTGGGGTGTGGGTCAACGACCTCGTCGGCGGTGGCGGTGGTCAAGCTATTCAGAACCCCGGAGAAGTTGCCCTGGTCCACTTCCAGGTGGCGAGGATCCGTGATGGTCCACTTCCCGCCTTCGCGGCGGCAGGAGAAAGCATCGCCGTCGCGAGGTTTGAAGGTAATGGACTGGATGTGCTGCGCATCGAGGGAAAATATCTTCGTCTGACTACTGGTTTCGAAGGCGGGTTTCTCGCTGCCCTTGTGCTTGTCGTAATAGGTAAACGCTCCCCAGGTGGCCGCCAGAACCACCAGGGCAATCAAGGTATTCAGGTATTTTTGCTTCTTCATCGAAGTTGCCACCACCTTGCTATTGCCAAGTTGCAGAAATGGGCGACACTATTTGTAGCCGGGCGGAAGGACGAGGCGGCGCCTGTCCCGACTTGTCGGGAGCCCCGTCGTAGAACTCCGGATGATTTTAGGGGCCTTAGCCCCTGGAGCGACGCGGCTTCAGGGCCTGAAGGCCCGTTCAACCCTCAGCGCAGGGTCGGCGGGGCTAAAGCCCCGCCCTTCCGGGAGCCATAAATAATCGTGCTTATTGATGCAATTAGGCGCTTGCTCGTCACTTGTCACTCGTCACGGGTGTTTTCATCGGCGTTGCCACCACACCAACACACCTGCCAACGCAATCAGGAGGGGAATTCCGAACACCCCCAGAACGAGCACCCGGCGCATCTGTTCCGCATTCATGGTTAGATGCTGTGATTCCGGAGGCGTGGCCCGGATGGAAATGAGATCTTCTTCGGCCGACAACCAGTTGATCGAGTTCATAATGAAGTCGCGGTTGCTTTGAAAATTTAGGAAGCTGTTCGCCGCGATCAGGGAAGTTCCCAAGGCGACGAAGCGGCCTTCCGTCTTCTTCTCTCCTCCTCCCGAGATCGAGCCCGTTACGGCCACGGAGAGCGGACCCTTCACGTCCTTACCCGCGTGGAATTGGATCTCCTTTATCTTGGGATTCCAGTCGCTGACATCATAGCTGTCGGAGGAAGTGTCGCAGAGGGAGTCGGCACTCACGCCCGGCTTGGAATCCTTACCCACCTCAAACGAGCGAGAGAGAGGGAAAAGCGTGGCGCGGCCGTTGAGCGGCTGGGCGATGGGGTTGGCCCCATACTTAACAATCAACGGCATGTAGGGTTCGGTGCCGAAAATCTGGGCCACCGGGTTTTCGTCGATCACCAGATCATTGCGAGCCGTCACACCAAAGTCACTCAGCAGCTTGGTGAGATTGGGAAGCTCGACCCCGGCATCCAGCATGATGAGGGCGCGCCCGCCGTCTTGGAGGTATTTGCGGATGACGTCAATTTCCGGGGGGAGATAATCATTTTGCGGTCCGGCAATAATCGCCATGGTGCAGTCTTTGGGGATTTCCATCTTCTGCAAGAAGGGGAGCGCTTCCGTCTGGTAGTTCTCGTCGCCGAGCTGTTTCTTGAAGCGGTCGTAACCGTCGCGCTCCGTGTTGTCCAGATTGCGCTCACCGTGCGTCTGGATGAAGCAAGCCATCCGCTGGCCTTTCAGAACGCGCACCAGCGCGTTGGTAATTCCTTCTTCGCCGTCGCCTTGGGCTTCCATATGACGATCGCCGGCAGACACCACAATCGTTCCATAGCTCCGCACGCTATATTCCTTGGCCAGAGCGGGCTGGCGATTAGGGTCAACGTACTTTACCTTTAAGCGGTTCGAGGCTGATGCATACATCCCGAGCACGTCGCGGCGTTCAGCGAAGTTGCGCTCCTGGTCAAAGGCGTAAATGGTCACGTCCCGGTTCAGGCCCTTCAGTATTTTGTGCGTTTGGTCCGAGAGGCTGTACTTCTTATTGGGTGTCATGTCCCATCGCTGGTCGTGGTTATTGACAAACCAGTTCACCAGCACGATGAGGGCAATCACAATGAGTGTGTAGAGAGCAAAGTTTGCTCCCGTCAGAACTTGTTGTCCGCTGCGGCCAGCAATGCGATCTTTCCAGGCCATGGCTACGGCCTCCCTTTCAGGGCTTCCACGGAGCGCGCGGTCAGGAAAATCCCCAGCATGACGACCGATAGGTAATACACCACGTCGCTCAATTGGATAACACCCTTCGAGAAATTATCAAAATGGGTTGTCAGCGCGAGATAAGACATCACCTGCCCGACGGTACTTTGGGAATAAGCACTCACCCAGTCCAGAAGGTAAAGGAGCAGGAAAGCGGCCAAACCCACCGCGCCCGCAATGATCTGATTCTTGGTGAAAGTGGAAATCCACATGCCCAACGCCATAAGTGCGCCGCCATAGAGCAGCATCCCCAGCGCGTTGGCAATAAGCGGTTTCGCATTGGGATTCCCATAAATGAAGAGAACCGTGAAGTAGAGAAACGTCAACGCTTCCAGGACTGCAAACAGAATCATGGAGCCCAGAAACTTCCCCAGGATGATTTCCATGTCCGTGAGCGGGGAGGTGAGCAGCAGTTCGAGCGTCCCCGCGCTCTTCTCTTCGGCGTAAAGCCTCATGGTAATGAGGGGAATCACGAAGAGCAGCACCACGGTGAGCACCCCGCCCAGGATGGGCCGGATGATGTATTCATTCAGGCTTAAGGGCGGCGCGCCCATTCCACCCTGCGCCTCCATGCGGAAGGATTGGAGGGCAAAAAAAGCTGTGGAGCTGTAAAAGACAAAACCGCATAGAACGGCGTAGTCGGTCATGACCAGGTAGGCGATCGGCGAATGGAAGTAAGCTCGCAGTTCCTTCCCTGCCACCGCCATGACATTGCGCATGGTGCGTTTCCTTTCTTGTTAGGGATTAGGGGTTAGGGATTAGGGGCTCGGGAAAAGCCAAGCCTTAATCCCCAGCATCGAGCAGCCCACCCCCCAATCCCGAATCCCTAACCCCTAATCCCAAGTCTGTCAGTTCGCCGCTTTCTCTGCTTTCGCTGCGGCCTCTTCACTAAGATCCTTGGTGGTAAGTTTCAGGAAGATTTCCTCCAGGCTCAAACCACTCGTTTTCAGTTCGTACAGCTTCCAACCGGATTCCACTGTGGCGCGCGCCAGTTCCGCGCGTACATCCTTATCTTTTTCGGAGTGGACTTCCAAGGTCACCCGGCCATCATGGGATTCGCGGGGTTCGACCCAGTTCACGCCGACGACGCGCTGGAACTTTTCGATAATGGCCGCCGCCGGTCCTTCGACGGTGACGAGAACGGTTTCAAACCCTTGCAGGCGCCGCGTGAGTTCGTTGGGCGTCCCGACGGCCACAATCTGCCCCGCGTTGATCACCACCACGCGCTGGCAGGTTTTTGAGACTTCCGGCAGGATGTGCGTGCTCAGGATCACCGTGTGCTGGCCCCCCAATCCTTTAATCAGTTCGCGGGTTTCGATGATTTGTTTGGGGTCGAGGCCGGCGGTCGGTTCGTCGAGAACCAGCACGTCGGGGTTATGGATTAGCGCCTGTCCCAGACCTACTCGCTGCCGGTAACCCCTGGAGAGTTTCCCGATCTGGCGATTGCGCACGTCGGCCACCGCGCATTTCTCGATGATCTCGTCCAAGCGAGTTTTTATATCGCGACGCGATACACCTTTGATCCGCGCCACGAAGGCCAGGTACTCCGCCACCGTCATGTCCGGATAGACGGGAGGAGATTCCGGAAGATAGCCGGTGCGCCGCTTCGCCTCCAAGGGCTCCTCCACCACATCGTAGCCCGCCACGCGGACCTTTCCCTCCGTAGGGGGAAGGAATCCCGTGATCACGCGCATGGTTGTGGTCTTCCCGGCGCCATTGGGGCCGAGAAAGCCCAGCACCTCTCCCTTCTGCACGCTGAAGCTCACGCCAGAGACGGCCAACGTGGGTCCGTAACGTTTGCTGAGGTTTTCAACTTCGATCATGGAAAGCCACCCTTCCTGCTTCCGAGGATATGCAACTGCTTCCGATCTCTCCCGCCCATCCTGTCGACGTGGGTCTTAAGGACAATTGAACAACCAAATTGAATGGCCCGGCCTGCGGCTGCCAAGCCCTCTGGGGATTCCCAAGCGCACTCAATCTATAAGGATTATCAGAAAAGGCGTAGGGTTGCCAAGTAGTTTGATGATTTGGCTTTTTCGGTGTAATGAAAACCCACCCCGAAAATGGGCTAAAGGTAGGTAGCTCTCGTTGGTTCCCGGGCAGGGCGGGAACTCAAATTTTGGCTTCGAAACCTGCCTTAAGGACCCGAAAATCGCGCCCACCGGTTTTCGGCATAACGTAAGAACAGCCGGTAAAGAAGCTTGGGGCATGTGAAGCCGCCTCGCTGTATACTGAGCGCCTTGTAAATTCCAATACGGGAATGCCGAGTCGCAAGAGGGCGCTATGAACAGACGGCGGTTTGTGAAGGATTCGCTGCTAACCAGCCTGGCGGGGATTACGTGTGCAGGTCTTTTCAATGGCAAGACCTTGGTGTGGGCGGAAAACTTGGAGCCTCCCGGCTCGGCACGGCAGCCGGTAACACCGCACCGCATTTATGATCACCTGCTCACACCCCGCGAGCATCCAGACTACACGCGCCGCCACATTCAGCCGCCCGGATGGGACACCTTCGAGGGGCGCACGCACCTCATGACCCTGCGAGATTTCGAAATCGAGAATGGGCTGATCGTCAGATACCAGGAAATGATTGACAAGTATGTGGTGAGGCACGAGTTGGGTGACGTGCTTTGGGTTTCTTACCCGATTCTGGAAGCTCGCAACCTCGGCGACCTCGCCGACGAAATCAGACGGCGCAACCTGTTCTTGTTTGACATCTGGGGCTACGTGCCCGGCTCCGGCCCGGCGGGCTTTGGGCGACAGTTCCGGATTCCGGCGGGCGCTCTCGAATTGCTCGAGTCGAAGTTAGGCACGCACTGGTTGGGAATGGATAACGGCGAGCAGGATGGCCGGTACATCGGCGGCTACGCATCCGAACTTTACCCTTCGTCGGCGGGCCGGCGGGAGCAATACCTTAACTTTCAGCACCACTTTGAGCGGCTCACCGGGGATCTCGGCAACAAGCTGTCGACCCTCGTCTCGCTCAACTTCGGGCACTACTTTTTGAAGGAAGGTGTTTACACTTTCATTGGGGCGGAGACTGCCCAGGCGCTGCCCAGCGGACAAGTCTTTTACGCCTTCATCCGCGGCGCAGGAAAGCAATATGGCGTGCCGTGGTTCGGCAACGCCTCGGTGTGGAATCGCTGGGGTTGGAAACAGTATGGCCCCGACATTCACGACGGCAGTCCTTCCGGCGGTCCCACCCACGGCACCAGCCTGAGCCTGCTGAAGCGCTTGCTTTACAGTCAGATTCTCTATAACAGCATGATGGTAGGCTTTGAGAGCAGTTATTTCCATTCAGTGCAACACCAGCCCGCCACAGGAGGGGTGGAGGGCGGCGAACTCTCGCCGATCGGGCTCATTCAGCGCGCCGCCGGCAAATGGCTCCAAGCTGCCGGCCAGCCCGGCGTTATGATGACCCCGGTTGCGCTGCTGCTCGACTTCTTCGCCGGTTGGACCTTCCCACGCCATCTTTACACCTCCGACGTGTACAGAGTTTGGGGCAACCTGCCTTATGAACCGGGTGATTACCTCACGGACGGTGTTCTCGACATGATGTATCCCGGATACCAGGACTCTTCCTATTTCCACGATGAGTCGGGGTTTATCGCGCCCACGCCCTACGGCGACATGGCCGATTGCCTTTTGAGCGATGCCCCGTCGTGGCTCCTGGCTCGATACCCGCTGCTGGTGATGGCGGGCGAGTTGGGTGGAGGCGCGGAAATCCGCGACAAGCTCGAAGCCTATGCGGAGCAGGGCGGGAGCCCGATCCTGACCGCGGGGAATTTGGCCAAGCTTCCGGGAGGACTCGCGGGAATTCAGGCCGGGATAAGCCTCAAGCAGTTCGGCAAGGGCACGACTCTTCGATTGGGCGCGCAGCGGGTGGTGGAAGACAGGCCGTTTGAGCTCCAGACGCTGGTGCTGCCGAAAACGGCGCGCGTTTTGGCGGAATGTTCGGGTGTTCCGGCGGCCGTCGTGATGCCTTTCGGGAAAGGCGGCATCACGGTTCTTGCCAGTCCCTTCGGCGTGGGCGCCAGGGAAGCGGAGGACGTTGGCGCAACGCTGGCCGGTCAACTTCAGAACGAAGTGGACAAACCGCTGCCCAAGCCCTATCCGCTCCTCAAGCACGCACGCGCGATCCTGGACCAGGCATTCCGCGCCCAGATGCTCTTTGCAGCGGGCGAGGGCCTGAGCCTGATTACCTGCCGCAAAGGCCCCGGCGAATACACCCTGGGGATCACGAACAATTCCTGGCAAGCGCGGCCATTCAAGATCTTCTCGCGCTGCGGGCCGATCGAGTCACTACGCGAACTCTCCCTCGACCAGTCAGAGAAAGGAGCGGTGGGCCATCTGCCGGAGGGTTTGGAAAAAAGCGATCTCGGCGTAAGTGACGAAAAGAATATTGCCGGTGGTGATGTGCGCATTTTTGTTGTGCGGGTGAAGGAAGAGGATGTTGAGGCGATTGCCCACGCTGTTCCTTCCGCACGCCCGCGAGGCCGGGCACTGCCGTTGCGGCGGGCGCGCTCCCTTAAGGAAGAAGTGCTCTTGCGGCCGACCTTCTTCGAACACTTTGACAGTGTCGTAGTGGATTGGCGCTACCTGCAGGAGCGCGATACTGACCAACTGAAACGGGAAAACGCCTGGCTCCGTTTGCAAAATCTGGCGTGTCTCGTCGATTTCACCTCGGGTATTAACCTGTATCCAGACCTTCGCCTTGTGGATAACATCGAATTGGATTATCAGGCCTCCCTGTCGGCCATCGAAGGAGTTATGACCAAGATGGAGGTTCTGGAACTGCGCGACGTGATCCTTTCGTTGCATCGCCAGCCGGAAAACGGCTTTACGCGCGATCAAACCTGGCTGTCGTTTGCGAAAACGCTGCGGCGAATCTGTGAAAAAGCCCGAGAGCATCAGGCCACCGTCCATCTTCGCCTAACTGTGGGCGCGCCCACACAGGATTTGAGTCGAGTTGCAGAGTTGGCAGGCCAGGTCCCCGCGCCAAACTTCCGCCTGGCCCCCAGCACCGCGCTGCTTTTGAGCAGAAAAAACGCCGTGGCGGAATTCCCCGAGCAACTCAAGGACAAGGTTGGATTATGGTTGCTGAGTGCTTCCCGGACAGACCTTGCGGGAAGGGTGTGGAATGTCAACGCTCCGATCCGTGAATGCAACGACCGCCACGCGCTGGCGCACATTCTCGCCCTTGCCCCCGAGGCACCATTGGTGTTTGACGCCGTGTACAACAACCTCGACGAAGAGTATCTGGATGCCAAGTTTCTTGGGGAGACTCTAGGGTGAACGTGCCGACCTAAAGGTCGGCGCTACAGCGTGTGCAGGCGTGCGAAGCTTTGGAGTGCGGCAGCTTGCTGCCGCTTTCCTCCCGCGAGCTTGCTCGCGGGGATTTTAAACTCGAGCACAATTCCCAGCCAGCAAGCTGGCTGGTGCCAAAGCGGCAGCAAGCTGCCGCACTCCAAAGCTTCGCATACGCGGTGGTATAAGGCTCAGACCAGCGAACAGGTGATCTCCCGCTCAACGAACGGCGCCAGGCGGGCCGGTCCGTGCCAGCCATCCACATCGATGTTGTCGAGATGGTAGCGCCAAGTCCCCACCGCGCGGGCGTTGCCTTCAGTATTGGCCACCCGGACCTTTAATTGGTTTTTCCCGGAGTGGAGTTGTTCGGTCACGTCGAAGACGAACGGACCCCACGGCCGCTTCCCGACGGGCTTGCCATTCACCCAGACTTCCGCGCACACCCCAACCACGCCGCAATCCAGCAGCACGCGCTCCGCCAGGAGCGATGCCGGCACGTCCACGGTCTTCTCATAGACCATTGTTCCGGAGAAGTGTTCCAGCCCCGGCACCTTCCACGTTCCGAGCGGAAGCGCCGCGGGCGTCGTGGAAAAAGCAAAGGGACGATCGAGCACTTCACGCGCGCTGACCCGCAAAGTCACGGTGCGGGCGCTGCTGGGAAGTGTGATTTCCGCGGCGGCGGGAACCTGCTTGTCGCCGACAAACACGAGGTACGCATCCCGCAACGGGGGGATACGCAGCGCGCGCGCAACAGGTGGAATCGCGAAGCTCAGCCAGCGATAGCCTTGCGGCTCTGTCTCGGGATCATCAGCAATTCGCGAATTCGACACCAGACCTTCGATGGCGGCGCCGTTTGCCTGCGCGATGCGGCAAGTGAATTGCGGCTGCTTGCCGTCATCCGGACTGTTGTGGAGGAACTTGATCAGAATGCTGTTCCATCCGCTCTTGAGGGTAAGGGGAATGCGCGTCGCAAAGCCATCGATGGGGTCGTAGTAGAGGGGGCGCACCCAGCGCGAATAGACTTTCTCATGATTCAGGAAGACGGTGGTGGGGTGACGAGCTCCCAGCAGCATCACCGCCTCGCCGCCTTGCGGGTGGTAAACGTTGGTTTGCAGGTAAACCGTTCCCTGCATCACCGCCGCGCGCAGCACGCGACCGTAGTCGACGATGTAGCTGTGCGGACCGTAAGGGCCGTCCACCACGTCGATGGTTCCATTCGACGCCGGAGGCGCAATGGAATCGTCGGCCGAGTTGAATTCCACCCAGTGGAGTTGCTGGCCTTCGTTGCCGACGTACTCCTGGGCATAATCGACGCGCTCGTCGCGCTCCGGCGCGTACGCTTCCTCCAGGCCGTGGTCTTCGGGGTTCGGGAACAGGCCGATGGCATTCCACTTCTGGATCGAGCGCATCTGCGGAGCGAGCCAAAGCGGATTCCAACTGGCCTTGTCGCCGGCCTTGGCGTGCCAACGCTCCTTCAGGCCCCGGCCCGTAGGATCTTCGCGCACCTGCGCATAGGGCAAGTCGATGGAGGGTGCTTCTACGGTGACGTTCCACTCGCTCGAAATCTCGAGCGAGGGAGAACTCTTGGAATGATACTCTCCCCGGAAGCGGCTCTTGCCCTTCTGCAATTCGACGTATTCGGTTTTATCGCCGGGCATGCCGCGCCCGTGCACAACAACTTGTTTCTCGTCGGCGCGCAGCACATGGAACTCTTCCAAGTTGGTCGCCGCGAGAGCCAGGGGCTGGTCCGCACCCGTGGGATCAAACAACACGTAGGCGGCATCCCAAGGACCCAAGGCCAAGCGCACTTGAGTTTTATTACCCTGCGTTTCATAGAACAGCGGTGAGCGCTTTCCCGTTGGCGCTTCCCATTTTTCCGCCCGGCCCTTCGCCTTGAAGCGCAGCAAGTGCGTGCGAGGCTCGGGCGTATCGTTGACGACCCAGTAGAGATCAACCCCGGCGTTCCGCTTGTGCATTGCGAACAGGTGATCGGCCGGCCCTTCCACCAACTCGATGTCAGGATCCACCACCTCGCGAACAATCTCGACGAGGTCGGTGACAGAACCGGGCACCCAATAGGAGCGCCCGCCCCTTGCGCTCTTGCGCATGACGTAAGGTTTAACGGAGGAACGAAGGTCAAACACTTCCTCCCAGATTGCTTTGAGCTCCGGGTCGTCGCGGCCCGTCTCCACGGAGGTATGGGGCAGGCAGCGCAGAGCGATGACGGTTCCACCGGCGCGGTAGAAGTCGCGTACCCGCATGGCCGTGCTTCGACGCGTGGCCGACATGGGGGGAAGAATCAAAACCTGAAACTCCGAATTGTTGATGCGCAGGCGGCCGTCGGCGAACTCGCTTTTTTCGAGGTAGTAATCATCAGCGACCATGAAGTCGTAACGCGCATCGGTGAGGCGCAATTTGAGGTCAGCGTATTGCTCGCTCGTCTCGACGGCGTCGGGACTCCAGTTGGAGTTATCGAGAATGCGAAGGGAACGGTCCTGGTGGAATGCCGGCGCCGCCTGTCCCCAAATGGAAACTTGCGGGTACAGCACAACCACGTCGGCGAAGCGCTGGCTTTCGCAATTGACGAAGCTAATGCGCCGCATCTGGTCAGCGTAGAAGCGAAACCAGTCCAGGTACGGCTGCCCGCGGAACCAGTCGGGCGGGTAGTTGGTACGCGTCAGGTCATAATTGAAGGCGTGCGGAATGAACTCACCGATGTCCCAGGCGCCCAGGCAGTTGGAAGTGCGGCGCATCATTTCCGGGCTCAGGTAGGAACTGCTGCCCAGCACGCCCTGATTCTCACAAACCGTGTGCTTTCCCTCGAAGGCGGCAACCGAAGTGACTTCCTTCAGCCAAACCGATTCGCGCGCCCATTCCACCAACGTGTCG
>JBEKAD010000050.1:0-23043 GCA_050018435.1 Terriglobia bacterium | reverse complement strand
TGCGTTTTTTCCAAATGCCGGCGAATTGCCGCGAACTGGATTCGTTTCATTTCAGGCTTTTCCTCCTCGGTTTCATATCGTACCACAATGTGGGCACGAGGGAACCTCACTTTCCCCCAAGATTGCACTTCACTCCCACTCGAAAACCCCCAAAAACATTTAACATTAATTTAACAATTAAATTGTTGACAACTCATGAGGCTAAATTTATTATGGTAAATACCACGCTGTGGTATTCACCCGATCAGCCCCGCACGTGGCGAATCCAGTTCTGTCTGGATTGTGGTTTCCTGCTCAGGGTTAAACAAGCGAACTTTGCACGCTCACCCGGTTGTTCGACCGTAAGACGGGCGCCTTCCGTGATCGCTGAGGCGCTTGACACCGAAAACCCGGCGCGACGGTTGCATGCAGAGAGGGTCAGTTGTTGGTTATCGGTTGGCCGGAAATCGAAAAAGGAAACCACGGGTACTAACTCTTTGATGATTCCTGCACCTGTTTCACGAGGGCGGGATTCCGATTAGTTACACCTTAGATTAATGTCCCGGCACAGTATGTTTTTGGCCTGCACAGAAGCATAAATATTGGGAATCACATGTCAACAATCAGACGATTCGGAAGATTTGGGGGGATGGAGATAATGGTCACGGCTCTGAGGGGTCGCTCGTCATTTAGGCTTGATTGTCAATCGAGAATTTTCGGCGACAGCTTCGCGTCGGCACGCTTCGCGAGGTTTGCTGCGGTATGGTGCTGGACAGTATTGCTCTTTGTGTCCCCAGCACTAGCTCAGACTTACAAGGCCAGCGTCTCACCCGGTGGGCACGACATTCACTACACCGATTCGTTTCGGGGTTGCTCCGACGGCACAGGACATAAGTATGATCATTATGATGCGGGTGAGTTCGGGGTCTTCTGGGGGACGCTCACGACGCTGAACACCCTCCCTCTCATACAGAAGAACGGTCAATGGATACCCAACAGCGTGTCCGCAACCAAGTGTACAAGCCTTGGAGTTTGTGCGGCATCGGGAGGGGGGGATACTGGCGGGTCGTTCTACACCTCGTCCCTTGCAGCGAATGGGATGGTCACAACGGTGGAACAGGGTTCTTTTTCCTCCATCGGTGAAGCTGGCAGCGTTTTCTCGACCGAGACCTTGGATCTAAATACGGGCAAATACACCTGGGATCGCACAATTGATGACGCGTTCAATGGTGACTGTACAGGGGGCGCAACTGAAATCCAGCACCGGACGGCGGTACTGCCAATTAGTCTCGTCTCCTCTACTGTTCCGAATTTCACAGTCTATTTCGCGAACCCGTTTCTAAACTATGTGTCAACTGGAGCGAACCCGACCGTGGCGGACGTGCTGTCCGGTCCCCTCGCCGACCGCCTCTCGGCGGACGGTATGTCTGCGGCGGTGGTTGTGGTTCAGTCAAATTCAAAAGCACCGGTATCACTCAGCCTGACCGCTCCAGGGTTTACGGGGACTGGTGCGATAGGGTCTTTGGCGTCCTTCGACTCCAATTACTTAGCGAATCCATCGCCGAGTGGTACGCCAAACCCCGACCCCATTCCGCCAACCACGTGCGACTCCGACAACAATTGCACCTTTCTCGCGCTCTTATGGTCGCCGGCTCTTATGCCGGGGGGCGGAGCGCCATCAACCTTCGGCGGTTACGCACCGGTTCCGCTCCTAATAACTGCAACTCAAGGAAGCACTTCAGACCAGGCGACGATATTGTTGCAACCGCCACCGCTAGTGTTAGTACACGGCATTTGGTCAAGCGGTGCCCAAGCATGGCAGCCGTTCAAACGTTGGCTCGGCTCAAACTATCCCCACAATTTGATTCTCCCAGCCGACTATGGCAAGCCACCTTATAACTATAGCTTTCTGGCATTTTCGGACCCGCGAATTCAGAATGTCATGGAGGGCACGATTGCCAATGCACTCGCATCTGCCGCTGCGAATGCCGTGGTTGCGAGACAAGTGGACGTTGTGGCGCACAGTATGGGTGGGCTGGTTACACGATACTTCATGGCGAACCCTTTCCCGTACCCTAGTTTGTATCTGCCTTCAAATCCGGTCCACAAACTGATCACGATTGGAACTCCCCACCAAGGCACCCCTCTGGCAACCGAATTGGAAGCGTATCAAGCCGTCCCAGTTGGAGAGACGGGCACGAGTCCGGGCGCAGCCCTCGCAATTAGCGCCATTTGCTCTCTTATTAAAGGTCTTTCGACTTCGTGCACATTGTCGGATTTCTTTGGATCACTGGGGCAGCCCATTGGTGGGGCTGTGCTTTCTTTAGAGACGGGCCTGCCAAGTACTGACGGAACGCACTACAGCTCGATAGTGGGTTTGAAGCCAACGCTACCGACGTCATCGACGTCCACAACAGAAGACTACCTTAATCTCATTATTCACGGCTTCGTATCTGCCAGTAAGTCTGTTGACAGTATCATTAACCTGCCCAGCGACACTCTCGTGAGTGAGGCCAGCCAAGTCGGATTCCCGGTGGACACAGATACTATTAATGGGATCGTGCATACACAAATATGTCCAGCAGGATGCTCAGATACCGGCGAAACGTCGAGTTCCTCAGTGTGGAGCCAAGCAGCGTTTTGGTTGATGGGTGGATCCGGTCCGGCGTCAGCGCAAAGTTCAAGCTCCATCGTTCAGCGGACGACAGAGATACTGGGTACCCACGCGCTGGACGAAACCGCAGGCAGCGCAGGCCCGATCTTGGACCTAACGGGCTACACGCAAGTGGGTGCTTCAAACGTAAGCTTTTCACCGGCATCGGGCTCAACGCTGACTATCAATTCGGCAGCCAGCATAGCTGCTACCTCTTCGACCAAAACGATCACAGAAGTCCTCTTGTTTCAGACAGTGTCGGACCCGACTGACGTACCGTTGTTCTATTCCACCCAGTCACCATTCAGCATTACCTTTGCTCCAACGCGCATGGGATCGACGAGTTTCGTTGCTTTTGCAGTATTCAGCGACATGACCTTTGCCGCCACCGCGCTCCAGTATACCTTGCAACCTATCGGCAATTCGGTGGACCTCACTCTTGTTAATGCGCCCGCAGCGAATTTACCAGTCGGGTCGTCAACCGTGGCGAGTGCGGAGGCTGGCTTTTCAAATGGACAAGTAGACGTGACGCAGCTTGCTACCTACGCCGTGCGTAGCCGCACTTCGTCGGTGTTCACCCTCGGCCCGGGCGGCCTTATCACAGCTACGGGGCCAGGAGTCGATTGGCTCGATGTCTCGTATGGTGGCTTCACGGCTTCGGCACAGATTATGGTGGGGTCATGCGCTTACTCGCTCAGCCCAGTCAATCAAATTGTGGATTTCAACGGCGGCACAGTCAGCATCGATGTAACCACGGCCAGCGGGTGCGGATGGACGGCCGATGATGGCGGCGCAGCCTGGCTAACTGCCGCTGGCGCTAGGGGCACAGGGAGTGGGACCATCACACTGACGGCTTCGGCGAATACCTCGGGCTCAACCAATGTAGCCTTTGTCACTGTGGCGAACCAAAATGTAGCAATTACGCAACCGGCCACGGCATGCACCTACGCGCTTAGCCAAACGGAGGTTTCACTCAGCGCATCAGGGGGTTCTGGCACAATAGCAGTAACAACCTCTTGTCCAATTACTGCGACGAGCAATGCGGCCTGGCTGGTTCCCGTGGTCGTGAGTGGTTCGGTTGCTTACACAGCCGCTGCCAATACGAGCAGCGCTCCCCAGTCAGCAACGCTCACCATAGGCACACAGACGGTTGCTGTGACGGAGGCCGCAGGCCTTACGGCCACCGCGACGACCGTGACATCTTCAGTGAATCCGTCTGTCACCGGGCAGTCCGTAGCGTTTACTTCCACGGTGACGCCCACTTCCGGCACAAGCGTCCCGCCTGGGAGCGTCGCATTCCTGGACGGGGCGACGCAGATCGGCACTGGCACACTAAACTCGCACGGCCAGGCGACCTTCGCGACATCGTCTTTATCTCAAGGCGTTCACTCAGTCTCGGCACAGTACAGTGGCGATTCCAATTTCAGCGCAAGTACTTCCCCTGCGCTCACTCAAACTGTCAACATGGCGGCCGCGGTGGCCTCGCTTGCGCCAACCACGCTAAGCTTTGGCAATCAAGCGGTGGGGACGACCAGCGCAGCTAGCGCGGTAACGGTGACCAACACAGGCACGGGTAACCTTACCATCTCGGTAGTCGCGGTTGGGGGTACAAACGCCAGCGACTTTGGCAAGAATGCCGACACGTGCACTGGTGCCACGGTCGCCCCTAACGCCACCTGCACCGTTAGCGTGACGTTCACGCCCTCCGCGTCGGGGAGTCGTACCGCCTCACTGAATTTCACAGACAACGCCTCCAACAGCCCTCAGACGGTGAGCTTGACGGGGACGGGGGTCAGCACATCTCCAGTGGCGGGCGTAACCCCCCCAAGCCTGACGTTCAGCAATCAAAACGTGGGGACCACGAGCGGGTCGCAGCCGGTCACCCTGAGCAACACCGGCAACGCAGCGCTCGCCATTACGGGCATAGCCACGAGCGCCAACTTCGGCCAGACCAATAACTGTGGGGGCAGTATTGCGGCCAGCGGCTCCTGCACGATCAACATAACCTTCTCACCGACGGCGACCGGCCCGCTCACCGGCACGCTGACCGTTACTGACAACAGCAACGGGCTGGCCGCCAGCATGCAGACCGTGACTTTGAGCGGAACCGGGATAGGATCCGCTGTGAGCTTGTCGCCCACTTCACTCACTTTCTCAGCCCAGATGTCAGGAACCAGCAGCACCGCGCAAACCGTCACTCTGACGAACACGGGCACCGCCTCGCTGGCCGTCTCCAGCATCGCCGCAAGCGGGGATTTCTCCCAAACCAACACCTGTGGGAGCAGCGTGAGCGCTGGGGCAAATTGCACGATCAGCGTGACTTTCAAGCCCAGCGCAGGTGGCTCCCGGACCGGAAGTATAAATGTCGCTGACAATGGCCCCAGCAGCCCGCAGACCATCGCACTTAGCGGAGTCGGCCAGGACTTCACGCTGGCCGCATCCTCCGGTTCTTCCATGTCGGCAACTGCCGTGCGAGGGCAGTCCACAACTTACACTTTAAGCGTGGGCGGTCAAGGTGGGTTGTCCGGGGCGGTGACTTTCGCCTGCACTGGGGCACCGTCCGAAGCTACCTGCACGGCTTCTCCGAACCCGGTAACGGCCGGGAGTTCCGCAACCAATGTCACCGTCAGCGTTACTACAACTGCCGCTTCGCTCAGCGCGCCGCGCTCTCGACCCCTTCCCCCCGTAGGACCCCTACCGCCAGGCCTGAAGGGTCTCCTGCTACTTGCCTTGGTTCTTGCGGCGATGGCCTGGGCCGTCGCGCGCCGGAAGCAAGTCGGCGTGACCCGATGGCAGTCCACGATGGTCCCGCTCGCTATGGGATTATTGCTTGCTCTGGCGCTGGCAGGATGTGGCGGTGGAGGGGGCGGAGGGGGGGGCGGAGGCGGCACGCATGACCCCGGCACACCCGCCGGAACATATACCCTAACGGTGACCGGCACGACGGGTTCGGGTTCTCCTGCCCTGAGCCATAGTATGACGCTCACCCTGACCGTGAGTTAATAAAAACAAGTCTAGGGGCCGGGGTGCCGTCAAACATGCGCCGGCCCAAAGCAGCAGGTAGCAGAAAATTGGAGGTCACAACATGAGGATTACTAATTGCTCTGCGATTTTCAACGGTGAGGAGCATCCCGGATTCTGGGTGCTACTCATGGTCGGTCTTACCGCGATGGTCATTTGGCGACTGGGCCCGGGGGCTTCTCCGGTCTTGGCGCAGGTCAAAACCACGGTCAATCCTCAGGACAGCCTCATCTACGTCTGGATTCCACCGAATACGTTTATGATGGGCTGCTCGCCGGGAGACAGCGTTTGCGGCGCCGAGGAAGGGCCGCCGCACCACGTGACCATTACGAGAGGTTTCTGGCTGGGGCAGACGGAGGTTACGGTGGGCGCCTACAAGCACTTCGCCGCAACGCCCGGTCGACATATGCCGTATGAGCCGTCTATTGTCGCGAACACCCTGAACCCCCCGAGACCCCTGAACCCGGGGTGGGGTGACGACGCCATGCCCATTGTTAATGTTTCATGGGATGATGCCAAAGCCTATTGCGGTTGGGCAGGGGGGCGGTTGCCGACGGAAGCCGAGTGGGAGTATGCAGCGCGTGCGGGGATCAAGGCGGCGCATTATGGCGATCTCGACAAAATTGCCTGGTACTTGGACAACAGTGGGCTCCAACACTTGGACTCCGCCAACTTTCGGGGAGGCGTGGATACATTCATGAATCTCTTGATCGACAACCAAAACGGCCTACACCCTGTCGGCTTGAAGCTGGCCAACGATTTCGGGTTGTACGACATGTTGGGGAATGTGTTGGAGTGGGTGAACGACTCGTACGATCCGCTCTATTACGGCCACCTCAAGGACCCGTCTCAAGATCCCCCGGGACCGGCGAAAGGTCATGGGCATGTCATGCGTGGCGGGTCCTGGGACAGCGGTCTCGCGGCTGTCCGCGTGTCATTACGCCAAAGTAGCGGCACTGCCTATCTTAACGTCAATCTCGGCTTTCGCTGTGGGGTGGATGTGTTTCCTACTCCATGACTCTTTATCCTTTTTCCCTCACCTGCAGGGGGGGTAGGGGTTGCTAGCCCGCAGTCGAGAATTGGCATTGTCTCGGTAGGGGAGCGCTCTCGCTGGTAACCGTGAGGCGGTCCAAAGCCCAGCGACAGATTACCTGCCAGAATTCGCCTATTGTTTACCGACGAATCTGCAGTCGCAATCCTTGCTTCTGGCCGAAGCACCCGGCAACAATCCACGTTGTCGAGAAACGGCCTAGCCGTAGAAGTCCAGCATGCCCGCCCAGAAGCGCAGTAGAAGAATCTGTGATTGGTGCCTGCCCGCGAAAAACGCCGTTTCGTTTGCCGATTCTACCTGGGACATCAAGTGGGCGTGGCGGAAGTGGCCGGAACGGATGCCGATGTTACGCGGGTAACGCGCCAATTGGATGTAGAGGCGGCGGCATTTATCCCGATTTTATCGGGAGGCCGCCATTTGGCGAGGTAAACTCGCCGCTACGACACGGAATTGACCCACTCCCGTCCCGCGAGACCTCTCGTCAAACTTGTCAACCTGGAAGGGTCTTACGCGCCGCCGTCCGAAACCGGTTCGAGCTTGTGAACGATGTCAGCTTCTTCCATGAGTTCTTCCGCCACCAAATTGCAAGCGATCCTTAGGCAGCCGGTCTCAAGACATTTGGGGCAATTCACAATGATGCGGTCGAAGAGGAAATCGGAAAGTTGTTGCGTGGTAAAAACGCGTGCCATGGAGCAAATCCTCCATCCCTGCGAGGGTGGTCACCATCCAGGCACATTATACTCCTCTCGCGGGGAAGAGAGGTTCAAACCTTCGTGCGCGCTTTCTACCCGAAGGGGAGAGAGTTGTGCTAATCTAGGGAGCGTTTCTCACGGCAAGAGGCTTCACCGTGGGACTGCATTTATGGCCCTTATTTCGCCCTCTCTGCTGGCGGCGGATTTTGCCCGACTCGGGGAGGCACTGCACTTAATTAAAGAGGCGGGGGCGTCCATGGTTCACGTGGATGTGATGGACGGGCACTTTGTTCCCGACATCAGCGTGGGCCAACCGGTGGTCCGAAGTTTGCGCAAGGCCACAGACTTGGTGCTGGATTTGCATCTTCTGGTGGAGCGGCCGGAACGGTACGTCCCGGAATTTGTCGAGATCGGCGCGGACCGCATCGCGATTCATGCGGAGGCAACGCCGAACCTGCACAAGGTTCTCGGCGTGATTCGGGCCGGAGGCGCCCAGGCAGGTTTGGCGCTTAATCCTTCCACGGCGGTCGAATCTGTTCCCGACGCGCTGGAGGGAATCGACTACCTGCTGATTCTTTCGGCGGACCTGGGATTCGCAAATTCTTCGTTCCTCCCCAGGACGCTCGCGAAGGTTCAAACCGCCTGCGCCTTGCGCCGCGAAAGGCGGCTGGATTTCGCGATTCAGGTCGAGGGAGGCATCTGCCAGGAGCAGATTGAGGCGCTGGTTCAGGCCGGGGCAGACATCCTGGTGGCCGGTTCCGACATCTTTCAAAAGGATCCCAAGGCGCGCTTAGTGGAGATGATGCGTCGGGCGGCGTCTTCGCGCCAAGTTTCCAGAGTTTGATTCTGATGAGGAGCTAGAATTCTGTACAACGGATCCACAAAGATAACAGTTCGAAAAGCCTTGGTCAGCGTGAGCCTGCTGGGGCTCGCCGTCGCATTCCTTCCCGGTTGCGCGGCGGTGAATCGCATGCACCACCCCGATCCGGGATTGATATTTGCCCCCGGCGAGCAGCCGGACAAAGTTCTTTACCAGAAAGCGACCAACGAAGTCACCCACGGGCGGTTCGAAGTAGGACGGCTGACCCTGCAAACCCTCATCAACACCTACCCCGATAGCGAGTATCTTTCCAAAGCCAAGTTGTCGATTGCGGATTCCTACTACAGCGAGGGCGGAGTTTCCGGATTGACCCAGGCGGAAGCGGAATACAAGGATTTCATCACCTTTTTCCCCACCGCGCCGGAGGCGCCGGAAGCGCAGTTCCGGGTGGGGATGGCACACTTCCGCATGATGGCGAAAGCCGACCGCGACCAGACGGAAGCTGAGGTGGCAGATGCGGAATTCAAGGAATTCCTCTTGAAGTATCCTGACAGCCCGCTGATCTCGCGCGTAAAGCGGCGCTTGCGCCAAACGCAGGAGGTGCTGGCGCAGGGCGACTTTTACACCGCTAATTTTTATTACCTGCACGGCGCCTATCCGGCAGCGCGATCACGCTTCCAGGAGATTATCGATAAGTACCCGAATTTCAGTGGGGGTGACAGCGCGCTCTTTTACCTGGGCCAGAGCCTGGAGCATTTAAGGAAAGGGCGCGAGGCGGTCCTTTATTACTCACACGTGATTACGGACTTTCCCTTGAGTCCGCTGGTTCCCCAAGCCAAAGCGCGGTTGACCGCGATGAAAGAGCCCATCCCGCGGCCCACGCGCGCCATGCTGGCACGCGCGCAAGCGGATGCAAGTCATCACGTGCAACGCGACTGGTTAAGCCGGCTGGGGGGCATGGTGTCAGGTGCTCCCGATACCAGCACTACACTTTTCGGCCCTGTGCATCTTGGCGCCACTTGGCCAAGGAAAATACCGCCGCCACGAGTCAGACCAACGCTGCGAACCCCACGGAGCCTGCCAAGAAGAAGGGCCGCTTTCACGTCTTGAAGAAAATTGTTAAGCCCATTTAAGTTTGCACCGCCACCCGAGGGAAGTGCGTTTCAAGGGCTCAGGCGGTCAGAATTCCCTCGTGCGCGCGCGGGCTTCAGCCGGAACGAATGCGCAAACTCAAGATTTCCAATCAGTTGCGCCTTGACTTCCCGGTGGCGTCATGGTATTTCTCTCACAAATAGGGTTTGGCGCAAAATAGGAGAATCCCGTGGCTCGGATTGTTCTAGTTGCCGACGACAGTCCCACCATTCAGAAGAGAGCGGTCGGAATACTGAAAGGTGAAGGATTTGAGGTTGAAACCGTTTCCAACGGTGTGGCCGCTATCAAACGGCTGGCGGTGATTCATCCCGTTGTCATTCTCGCTGACGTCTCCATGCCGGGCAGAGATGGCTACGAAGTTTGCGAGTATGTAAAGAAGTCGGCGGAACTTTCTCATGTGCCGGTGTTGCTCGTCGCCAGCGATATGGAGCCTTACGACGATGCGCGGGGCGCGCAAGTAAGAGCGGACGGAATCATCAAGAAACCCTTTGAGCCGCACGAATTAATCTCCATCGTGGTGAAATTTGCCGAGCAGTTTGAAGCGGCGGCGCCCGCGCTTGCTAAGCCTGTCGTGCCCCCCGCGGAGCCGGAGCCCATACCGGAGTTTGCGGTTTCCAACGAAAGCCCGGATGAAACGCCGACCGTGGTGCAGCAGGTGGCGCCGGATTTTTCCGCGGTCTCGGAAGGAGTCGCATTCGCTGAGCCCGCCGTGGAAGAGGCGCCAGGATTTTCTACGGAGTCCCAGCCGGCAGAAATCGAAGTGCCGTACGCAGAGCCACAATCGGAGTCAGGGATCGCTCAGGAGCCTGCTCCCGCGCCGGAGTTCGTCGATACGATGCCTGCTCCCGCGCCGGAGTTCGTCGACACGATGCCTGCTCCCACGCCGGAATTTGTCGATACGATGCCTGCTCCCGAACCGCAGACTGAACCTCCCCCGGAAACTCCCATGGTCGTGGAGGAGCCGCCCGCTCCCAGTCCCCTTGCGCCACCCCCTCCTGCCCCGGCGCGAGCTCCATCGTTTCTCGAAGGGTTAGAAGCAGCAGCGGAGCCGGTCTTTATCGAGGAGCCGCCCGCGCAAACCGCCGAGGCCGCCGCCGCCGAGCTTCGCACGATGTTTTTCCGCGCTCCGCTGGAGATTGCGGAGCCGGTCTGGAAAGATGACACACTCCCCGCTCCGCCGGCGCCCGAACCCGCCGCCCCCACAGCCCTGGAACCGCAACCCGAAGCCGAGGCTCCCGTTGCTTCTCCAGAAATTCCGGCGGAGCAGCCGCCTGAGCGTCCGCACATCGCCCGCTCCATGACTGCTTCGAGCCTCGATAGCTTCTCTTTGGACGATGCCACCGCCGGACAAGTGCACTTTGCTTCGGAGGTGGCGGAAGTTGCCCCCGAGGAAGTTGCTTATTCCGCGCCCGCGGAGGAAGCTCCCGCCACGGAAATTGCTCCTCCTGAGCTTGCGTCGGAAGCGGTCTCTACGGAAATTGCTCCTCCTGAGTTCGCACCGGAAGCGGTCTCTACGGAAATTGCTCCTCCTGAGCTCGCGCCGGAAGCGGTCTCTACGGAAATTGCTCCTCCTGAGCCCGCGCCGGAAGCGGTCTCTACGGAAATCGCTTCTCACGAGGCCGCGCCGGAACCAGCGCCCCCCGAGCCTCCGACCGAAGTTGCTGCGCCTGCCCCGGCGCTCGACTGGGGCTTGATTTACTCCGTCGTCCACAAAGTAGTGGTGAGGATGTCGCCCCCCCCCTTGCCGATGGAAGCGGTAGAGGAAATGGCCAGGCGGCTTGCCGAGGAAATCGCCGCAGAAATCGCCTCCGAATCGTCCCAACCCCAGGCGTAATGGCAGTTTTGCCTAGCGTGAATTTGCTTGCGGCAGGCGCGGCGTTGCTGCCGGAGGAGGCTTTCCCCCTGCGGCTCGCGGGAGGGGATTCTGCGATTGGAAATACAGACGGAAGGTCGCCCCTCTTTTCCAGCCCCCTTGGCGGCGCGCCGGAGCGCCCTTGGATATTGACTCCCGCGCTGGAGGTTTGACTCACTCCCACGCAGCCGGTATATTAATTTGATTTCAATCTCTTGCCGGACTTATTCAGGAGAAAGTCCCTTTGGAAACCGAGATCCCCAAGGTTTATTCGCCGGAGAATATCGAACCACGCTGGGCCCGTTTTTGGGTTGGGCAAAACCTCTATCGGCCCGCGGATGAGAGCGCCCGCCCGCATTTCTGCCTCGTGATTCCTCCGCCGAATATCACGGGGTCGCTCCACATGGGACACATGTTGGAGCACACGGAAATCGACATCCTGATGCGCTGGCATCGCATGCGCGGCGAAAACGTGCTCTGGCTGCCTGGAACGGATCACGCTGCTATCGCCACGCAAATGATCGTGGAGCGCGAACTGGGTCGCGAGGCCCTGCCCGATTTGGAGGGGGGGCAGGCGAAGAGCGCTTGGCAGCGCGAGGGTCAGCGGCTGCGCACCGAAATGGGTCGGGAGAAATTCCTCGAGCGATGCTGGAAATGGAAAGAGGAGAACGGCGGCACCATCCGCCGGCAGATGGAGCGCCTGGGCGCTTCCGTGGATTGGACGCGCGACCGCTTCACGATGGATCCGGCGTACACGCGCTCCGTGCAGGAAGTCTTCATCCGGCTTTACGAGGAAGGTTTGATCTATCGCGGGCAGTACATCGTCAACTGGTGCCCGCGCTGCGGCACGGCGGTGTCGGATTTGGAGGTCGTGCACGAAGACCGTCCCGGCCACTTGTGGTACATCCGCTATCCTTTTGAGGATGGCCAGGGCCACTTGACCGTGGCCACCACCCGGCCGGAAACCATGTTGGGCGACACGGCGGTGGCCGTGAATCCCACCGACGAGCGTTACCAGTCCGCACGGGGCCGCAAAATCGTTTTGCCTTTGCTGGGGCGAATCATTCCCGTTGTAGCCGATGAGTTTGTGGACCCGAACTTCGGCACGGGCGCCGTGAAGGTGACGCCCGCGCATGATCCCAATGACTACGCCATTTCTCAGCGGCACAACCTGCCGCGCGTGGTGGTGATTGATGAGCGCGCGCGCATGACCGCTGACGCCGGGCAAGCCTACCAGGGACTCGATCGCTTCGAGGCGCGCGAGGCCGTGGTGCAGGACCTGCGGGAGCAAGGGCTGCTGGATAAAATCGAAGACTATCCGCTCAGTGTGGGGACGTGCCAGCGCTGCAAGAGCGTGGTCGAACCCCTGCTTTCCACGCAGTGGTTTCTGAAAACGCAGCCGCTGGCGGAGCCCGCCCTTCGCGTGGTGGAAGACGGGCGGGTGCGCGTCACTCCCGACAACTACAAGAAGATTTATCTCGACTGGATGTACAAGATTCACGACTGGTGCATTTCGCGGCAACTTTGGTGGGGACACCGCATTCCCGCGTGGTATTGCGACGCTTGCGGCGAAGTCATGGTGGCGCGCCAGACGCCCGCACGGTGCCGGAAGTGCGCCAACGCCTCCTTGCGCGCGGACGCGGACACGCTCGACACCTGGTTCAGCTCCGGCCTCTGGCCTTTCGCCACCCTGGGTTGGCCGGATGAGACCACAGACTTGTTCCGGTTTTATCCCAACAACCTGATGATCATGGGCTTCGATATCCTGTTTTTCTGGGGCGCGCGCATGATCATGCTGGGTCTGAAATTCATGAAGGATGTGCCGTTCCGCGAGCTTTATATTCACGCGCTGGTGCGCGATGCCGAGCGGCAAAAGATGTCGAAGACCAAGGGCAACGTGCTGGATCCGCTGGAAGTCACCGAGAAATACGGGACCGACGCGGCGCGCTTCGCGTTGGCCATCAGCGCCGCTCCGGGCACGGACATCGCTTTTTCCGAGGACAAGGTCGAGTCGTATCGCGCCTTCGCCAACAAGATTTGGAACGCCGGCCGCTTCATCCTGATGAATCTCCAGAAAATGCCGGAGACGCTTCGCGTCCAACTTGCGCCGGCGTTGGAACCGATTCCCGGCTTGGGCTTCGAGCCCGTGGCCGCGGCCGAGCATCTGGCCCTCGCGGATCGCTGGATATTTTCACGCCTCGCGGTCGTGACCCGGGAAATGGAAGAGGCCCTCAAGGATTACCGCTTCCACGAGGCGGCGTTCAACATCTATCACTTCTTCTGGCACGAGTTCTGCGATTGGTACGTGGAATGGGTCAAGCCGGAAATCACCCGCCCGGCGGAAGGAGAGAAGCCGCCGCCCGCGTGGATCAACCTGGCGCGGGTTTTTGAAGCTTCGTTGCACCTGCTCCACCCCTTCATGCCGTTTATCACTGAGGAGTTGTGGCATTTGCTTCCCCAGCGCAAGGCGGGGGTTTCTATTTCTTTGACGGATTTCCGCTTGGTCACCGAGCGCGTGGCCGATCCGATTTCGGAAAAGCAATTTGAAAGAGTGCAGGAACTGGTGGTCACGGCGCGCAACGCCAAGGCGGAAATGGGCCTGCAAAAACAGAAGCCCAGCTTGCAGGTGGCCTCCGAGGATTTGCGGCTGCTGGAAATCTTCCGCACCCACCAGGATGCCATTCTGCGGTTGGGCGCCTTGCAAGCGATGCACCTGACGCGGGGCCGTTTGGCGGCGGAACTGCCGGACGTTCGCTCCGGCGCCTCCTTCGATCTGCGCATTCTGCACGAGGAGGAAGTGGACCACGAGGCCGAACGCGCGCGCTTGCAGAAGGAGAAGCAGAAGCTCGAGCAACAGCTCGCGCAGGTCCGGACGCATCTGGGCAACCAGGAATTCCTGGCGCGTGCGCCGCGGGAAATCGTGCGCGGCGCCGAGCATCGGCTTAAGGAACTTGACGAGCATCTCCGCAAAGTGCTGGAATCACTCGAAAGGTTGGGTTGAAACGTGGGCGGCTATCTCAGTCCCATGGCTGCTGACGAGTCCTCCGAGTCCCTGGATTTTTCTTCCGAGGAGCTCCGCGACCTGGTTTTTCACGCGCTGGCCGAAGACTTGGGTCAGGGCGACTTGACGACGCGCGTCACGCTTCCCGGGGTGATGCGGGCGCAAGGCACCTTTAACAGCAAGCAGCGGTTGGTGGTGGCGGGATTGCCCATGGCGCGAATGATCTTTGAGATTCTCGACTCCTCCCTGGAATGGAGGGGCGGAGTGGAAGAGGGAACGGAAGTTGCGCCGGGTTCGCCGCTGGCCTCGATCAGTGGAGCAGCGGGTTCGCTGCTGGCCGGCGAGCGCGTGGCCCTGAATTTTCTGCAGCACCTCAGCGGCATTGCCACCTTCGCCCGCCGGTTGAAAGAGGAGTTGGCGGGAACACGCGCGGAATTTCTTGATACCCGCAAGACCACCCCCGGTCTGCGCAGCCTGCAAAAGTACGCCGTGCGCGTGGGCGGCGGGCGAAATCATCGCCTGCGCTTGGACGATGGCATCCTGATCAAGGGGAACCACCTGCGCTTGGTAGGAGGGATCCGCACCGCCGTTGAACGCGCCCTCCAGCAGCGCCCGGCGGGTTACCACGTGGAAGTGGAAATCACCTCCCTGGAGGAATTGGACGATGCCATCCTGGCAGGCGCTGACGGCGTGCTGCTCGATAATATGTCGCCGGCGGAAGTCCGGGAATGCGTCGAGCGCGCGGCCGGGCGCGTACGCCTGGAGGTCTCCGGAGGCATCGACGCAACTAATATTCGCGCTTACGCGGAGGCCGGCGTCGATTATATTTCCGTCGGCGCCGTCACGCACTCTGCCGCCGCGGTGGACATCAATTTCCGCATCGCGCCGCTTTAGGTGTCAGGTGTCAGAGACCGGGTTCTATGGGCTGGAAGCTAAGGTTTAGGTTTTCCCCAGACCCTAGCACCTCGTCCCTGACCCCTGAAACCTGACACCTGACACCCATTATGCAGAGCACCGATCGCAGAATCGACAAGCTGATTCATCTCCTGGTGAAGAACGCCACCGTGGTGGTGCCGGGCCCGAAGATTGCTTCGGAGATCGGAGTTACGCGCTTCAAGGTTTGGAAGTGGATTGAAAGCCTGCGCTTGTTGGGGGTGGAGATCCGGGGAGTGCGGGCGGCAGGTTATCAATTGGTGACCATCCCTGACATTCTTGCGCCTAGCCTGTTGCGGGCGGAACTGGGCGATTGCCCGATTGGTCGCAATATTGTTCATTACTTCCGCACCGACTCCACTAACGCGGTGGCGCTCAAGCTCGCGGCGGAAGGCGCCGAGCACGGAACCGTGGTGGTGGCGGAGGAGCAGACCGCCGGGCGGGGCCGTTTGGGCCGTACTTGGTACTCGGAAAAATCCAGCGGCATTTATATGTCGATCATCCTGCGGCCGCCCCTTTCTCCCGCCGCCGCTCCCGTGCTGACGCTGATGGCGGGCCTGGCGGCGCAGAAAGCGGTAAGCTCCGCCACCGGACTTGCGGTGGACATTCGTTGGCCGAACGATCTGCTGGTAAACGGGAAAAAGGTTTGCGGGATTCTGACGGAAATGAGCGCCGAACTCGACCGCTTGCACGCCGTGGTGCTCGGCATCGGGATGAACGTGAATCACCGGCTGATGCCCGCGGAACTGGAAAACCTTGCCACCTCACTCCGCATGGAGGCGCACCGGAGTATTTCTCGCGTCCAGGTTCTCGTTGCTTTGCTCCGGGAACTCGAGCGGTATTATCAATTGCTGCTGAAAAATGGGAACAGGGCCATCACCGAACGCTGGGAAGCGGCTTCGACCTTTGCTCACGGCAAGCGCGTCCGCGTGGTCACCGCGGCGGGAGAAATGCAGGCCACCACCACGGGCCTCGACCCGAGCGGCGCGCTGAAAATCCAGTACGACGACGGCCGCCAGGAGTCTCTGGTGGCCGGCGAAGTGGTGGAAGTGAAGTAACGCAAGGGGGAATATCTATGGACAACTCCAACACCACCATTCTTGTGATCGACGTAGGAAACACCAACACCGTCCTGGGTTTGTACCAAGGCTCTTCCTTGCGGGCCCTCTGGCGGCTGGCGACGAGCCGCGACCAGACGGCTGACGAGTACGGAATCTTGATTCACAACCTTTTCACTTTGGACAAGCTCTCGGCCTCTGAGATCAGCGGAATTATGATCGCCAGCGTCGTGCCGCCACTTAATGTTGTGCTGGCGGAGATGGCCAAGAAGTATCTCAAGATGGAACCGCTGTTTCTGGGACCGGGAACGCGCACGGGAATGGCGATTCTGGTGGAAACTCCGTCAGAGGTGGGGGCTGACCGCATCGCCGACGCCGTGGCGGCCTATGAGAAATATGGCGGCCCGTGCATCGTGGTGGATCTGGGGACGGCCATCACTTTTGATTGCATTTCGGCAAAGGGGGAATACCTGGGCGGGGTCATCATGCCAGGAATCGGCATCGCTGCGGAGGCGCTGTTTCAGCGCACCGCCAAGCTGCCGCGCGTGGAAATCCGCGAGCCGGACCGCGTGATTGGGACCAATACCATCAACAGCATTCAGTCCGGCCTGTTCTACGGCGCGGTGGACGCCATCGACGGCATGCTGGACCGCCTCTGCGCGGTGCTCGGAAAACAGACCAAGGTCATCGCGACGGGGGGCCAGGCGCCGCTCGTGGCGGGCGCGTCCAAGTACAAGCCTCCCATCGACTCTTCCTTGACGCTTGATGGCCTGCGTATTATCTACTATCGTAATCAATCCGCAGCGCGGCGCAAGTAGGTTCGAGACGGTGGAAAATTACTTCAACTACTTCACCGAAATCGAGGAGCATTTCCGCAAGTGCCGCTCCGAACCCGTCCTGCTTTCACCGCTGGATTGGGCGCTGGTCGAATCGTGGAAAGAACAGGGCTTCCCGCTGGAAGCGGTGCTGGTGGGGATCGAGCGCACTTTCGAGAAATTCCAAGCGGGAAAACGCCGCTATCGCAAGGTGAACACCCTGGCGTATTGTTCGCAGGAGGTGTTCCGCGCGGTGGAAGAAGCGCGCGCCACAGCGGCGCAGGGAGGGACTCCCCGTGCTGCGAAGGCTGCGGCCTCAGCCCCGTTTTCGGCGGAAGAGATTTCACGTTTTCTCGCGCGCTGCGCGGGGGCGGTAAAAAGCGCGGGCCAGCAGGCGCGGGAAGAAGCGAAACCAGTGTTGGCGGAGGAACTGGCGGAGGCCGCCGGCGTGCTACAAAGCCTCGGCGCGCGCGCCCTGGCTCAGCCCACGTGTGATTTGGAAGAGACGGAAAGGAACCTGACGGCGCTGGAAGAAAAGCTGAACGCTTCGCTTCTGCGCGGGACGGCGGTGGAAGTCCTGGCGCAATTGCGCGCGGAAGTGGATCGAGGCCTCATCCCCTATCGCCGCAAGATGGCGGCCCCCGAAGTGGAAATGCTGGAGCGGCGTTTCCTCAAAAACCGGCTGCTCGAGCATTATAAGATTCCGCGCTTGAGTTTGTTTTATTTGTAGGCGGATCAAGAGAAGACCACGCTCATGGCTCTTCGGAGTGGAGTCCCAAAAGATCGCGGACATCCCGGGATGCGTGTAAAATGCGAATGATTTCGAGTGGCTGGGTACTTGGCCGGTAGACGATGAGATAGGAGTAGACGAGAAAAAAACGATGCCGACGGTCGGCCAAGTCTTCACGGAAGTGGCCAATGCCGGGCGTTCGGGCCAGCTTCCCAATGGCGGCTTCGATTCCATTGAATACGCGTTCCGCCACTTTGCGATTTTCCGCAGCCAGATAATCCCAAATCTCTTCAAGGTCCCGGCGGGCCAGCGGTGTGAGGACGAAGGACGTCACGAAGTGTGCCGAGCGGCGCGGCGCCGACGAATTTGTCGAAAAGTTACCGGACCGTCCAGGAACTCACCTCGGTCGGCCTGTCGGCTCCCCAGAGCAATTTCCTTCCGCAAGTTGTCCAAACGAAGCCTCTTCAAGTCCTCACGTTCTTTCAAGAGCCGCAAGCCCTCGCGGAGGACTTCGCTCTGCGACTGGTAGAGGCCTGACTCGAGAAGTTCGGTCACGAAATTTTCGAGGACGGGACCCACGTTCGCATTCATGGAAAAAGCCTATCGCGACTGCCAATAATTGTCAACTTTGGACAATCCACCACAGCCGCATCGTGCCCACGGCTTATAATATAAACGACGTTAATGACATAGCACTTTGCCTCCTTGAGGAAAACCACGAGTGTCTTCACCTTTTGAATTTTCACCGGTCAAGTTGGTTTACGGCGGCGAGGCGCTGGGCTTCCAGGGCGGGCGCACGGTTTTGACGCCGCGCGTTCTGCCCGGCGAGCGCGCCGAAGTGGAAGAAGTTCGCCGGCAAAAAGGTGTGGTACACGCGCGCCCGCTGCGGATTTTGGAGGCGTCGCGCGAGCGCATCGAACCCTTGTGTGGATACTTTGGCCGTTGCGGCGGCTGCCAGTACCAGCATCTTCCGCACGCAGCACAGGTGACGGTGAAGGGTGAAATCCTGCGCGAAACGCTGCGCCGCCTGGGCCAAGTGAAGTGGGAGGAGCCCATTCCCGCGCATTCCGGCCCCGCGTGGAATTATCGCAACCAGGCGCAATTGAAAGTTGGAACGGCGCCGGACGGCGCGCCGGCGCTCGGGTTTTTTGAGGCGGAGTCGAACCGCCTGATTCCCATCAATGCCTGCCCGATTCTTTCCCCGCGCCTGAACTCACTGCTGGCGGTGTTGCGCAGCGAGCCTTGGATCAGCGAACTGGCGAATGGTCGCGAGGTGGAACTTCTGGCCGATGATCGCGACGAGAAGGTCATGCTCACGCTCGCCGGAAGCTGGAACGCGCCGGAAGCGGAAACGCTTGCCCACAAGTGCCTGGCGGAACTCGCGGGCGTTGTGACCGTCGCCGTCGCGCAGGATGCAAGCGTGCGGGTTTTTGGTGAGCCGCATCTCACCTATCGTGTGGGAGAGTTTGCGTATCGCGTCAGCCCGACGGCCTTCTTTCAAAGCGCGCGCTTCCTGCTCTCCGAGCTCGTAGCCGCAGTTGTAGCGCCGGGCTTTAGCCCGGCATTTACCAACGACGTAGCGCCGGGCTTCAGCCCGGCACATGCCGGCCTAAAGGCCGGCGCCACATCGCTCAAGGGGGAATCCGGCGTGGTGGCGATTGACCTTTACGCCGGCGTGGGCCTCTTCACGCTGCCCCTGGCGCGGCGCTTTGACCAGGTGATCGCGGTCGAGGCGAATCCGCAAGCGGCGGCTGACCTCGCGGCCAACGCGCGCGCCGTGCCCGGCAATAGAATTCGAGCCATCGCCGGGACAGCGTTTGATTTCCTGCGGCGCTACGCGCAGATGGAACCCGACTTGGTGGTCATGGACCCTCCCCGCGCCGGCGTGGGCGCCGCCACCTTAAAGCTCCTTCTGGCCTTACGGCCCAAGCGCCTGCACTACGTTTCCTGTAGCCCTCCCACCCTAGCCCGCGACTTGGGGTTTTTGCTCCAACACGGTTACCGTCTCGACAGTTTGGAACTGTTCGATTGCTTCCCCCAGACCTACCACATTGAATCCCTCGCGCGGCTCTCGCGAATTGGCCGCGAACGTGCCTGAAAATTCCCCCTGGCCCGACGGCGGGTGTACCCGCGAAGAAAAGGATCACCCACCATGCAACACGCTTTAAATGAGTTACGTGAGTTTCCTGTGAGACAGGCAACCTGATCTCGGGAACCAAAATGGGAACCCTTGGGAACCGAAGGTTCCATTTTGGAACGAAGTAGACCGGCGCCGAGGCTTCGCCCTCCCAGTAAGAAGTGACCCTATGCCTGACCCTCTGCCCAACAACAAACCTCGAGCCGCCTTTAAGGGTCCCTTGGCGGCGCTGGCGGCGAGTTTTGCTTTGGGGATTGTGTGGGCGCATTCCTTCCCTGCCACGGCCGGGTTCTATGGGTTCCTCGCAAGCGCAGCGGCCTGCATTCTCGTTGGACTAATCCTACTGCGTGCGGGCTGGGGACGTACGGCGGTGTGGTTTGCGCTGGCCAGCCTGATGCTCACCGGCGTCGGGGCGGCGCGCCGCTGGGACCAGCGTTTCCCGCCGAACCATGTTCGTTATCTCGAATCCGTGGGCGTGAACCTGGATGACCCCGTGCGGCTGGAGGGACGGGTGATCTCCACCCCCTATCGCACCGGATACGGGTTGCAGTTTGACGTGGAGGCCCGGCAGATCGAGTCACTCACGCACCATTACCCCGTCACCGGGAAGGTTCGCCTGCGGGTGCAGGGCTCGGAAGATCGTGACGCTTCCGACGGCAGCGGCCCGCTCGAAATCCAATTCGGTGACGTGATTCAAACCCTCGTTCGCCTGCGCCAGCCGCACATCTATCAAAACCCCGGCAGCTTCGATTTTCGCCGCTGGATGGAGGATATCGAAGACCTCTACTGGGTTGGAACCGTCAAGAATCCCCGGTGGGTGGAGAAAGTGAGCCATCCCGCGGGCTTCCATTTCGCGGAATTCGCGGAGCGCACGCGCCAGCGCTTGCTGCGCGGCATCGATGACCTCTATCCGCCGTGGTCGGTCCAAGGGCGTTACGGCGCGGTGCTGAAGGCGGTGTTGTGGGGAGATAGGACGGCACTCGATTCCACCACCATCGAGGATTTTCGCAAGACGGGCCTCTATCACTTGCTGGTGATCGCCGGGCTGCACGTGGGCTTGCTCACGCTGCTCGTGGAATTCCTGCTGCGGGGGTTGGGATGCCGGCGGGTGACTCGCTCGTTCATCGTGTTGGGTTTCCTGGTGGTTTACGCTTTCCTGGTGGAGCAGCGCGCACCCACGCTGCGCGCCACGCTGATGATCACGCTTTACCTCCTGGCGCGCATTCTCGACCGTGAGCATTCCCCGCTGAATGCCATTGGCGGCGTGGCGCTGATTCTTCTCTACCTCTGCCCGGCGTGGCTGTTCGAGTCAGGATTTCAGCTTTCCTTCGCCGCGGCACTGCTGATTGTCTGCGTCGCCGTCCCGGTTCTGGAGCGCACCACCGAGCCGTACCGCCGGGCTCTGCGGCGGCTGGACGATGTGCTGCTTGACGACCGCTTTTCACCGCGCCTCGCTCAGACTCGTCTGGACCTACGCGCACTGATCTATGCGTTGCGCCGCCGGGTAGGTTTCTTCGATCGTCATCCTGCCCTCGCGCGCAACATCGTCGTCGCGCCCCTGAAGGTTTTGGTGTGGGTAGCCAATATCCTGATTTTCTCCGCTGTCCTGCAACTGGGATTGCTCCTGCCGATGGTGGAGACCTTTCATCGCGTGACCTTTGCCGGCGTGGGATTGAACGCCTTGGCGATTCCGGTCATGACGCTGCTTCTGGCGCTCGCCTTGCCGATCAATTTGCTGAGCGTCGTGTCACCGGCAGTGGCGGCCTGGCCGGCCAAGGTGTTGAGCCTGGTAATGGCCGTCCTCTTTGACATGACGCATCTGCCCGGACTCGCGGCGTGGCTTTCCTACCGCATGCCGGCGCCGCCGCTGTGGGTGGCGTGGGGATTTTGTGGGGCGTTTGTGCTTGCGGGCTTGGCTCTTCGCTTTGCCCGCCGGGTCGCGGGTGCGGCGCTGGCGGCCTGTGCAATTTTTGTGGTCTTGGTGGCCGTTCATCCCTTTGCGCCCCGCTTGCCGCGCGGTGTGCTGCAACTGACCGCGCTCGATTGCGGCCCGGGTGACGCGCTCTTCCTGGTGCTTCCCGACGGGACCACGATGTTGCTGGATGCGGGCGGCAGCCGCACGCGGGGTGCGCGGGAGGGTGGCTTCCAGGGCCGGCGCTGGGATTCGGGCGAAGATATTGTTTCCCCCTACCTGTGGTCGCGCGGCATCAAAAAAATCGATGTGGTGGCGCTCACCCACGCGCACCCAAGCCAACTCGGCGGGCTTTACGCCGTCCTCGAAAACTTCCGCGTGGGCGAGTTCTGGCACGCCGCCCAACCCGAGACTCCTGAGTACGCAGCGCTTTTGGAGACGGTGGCGGAACGCGGGATTCCGACTCGAACCCTTATGGCGGGCGATGCGCTTTCATTGGGAGATGCGTCAGTTCAGGTGCTGTGGCCGGGACGAGACTCCGGTAATGTAGCGCCGGGCTTTAGCCCGGCACCGGGACGTGCCGGCCCTTCGCTGCACTCAGGGCAGGCTCTGAAGGTCGGCGCTACATCAGCCTCATCCCGCAATGATGACTCGCTGGTCATGCGAATCAGCGCGGGCGGGATGAACTTCCTGCTGCCGGGAGACGCGAGCAGGAATGCGGAAAAGGGAATTCTCGCCTCCCGTGAACCGCTGGAAAGCCAGGTGCTCAAAGTGGGGCATCACGGGTCGAAGTCGTCCACAAGCAGGAATTTCCTTGCGCGCGTTGCTCCTCGCGTGGTGATTGTCAGCTCCGAGGCCACGGGGGTCGGAGGGGGAAACTTGCCAAACTCGGAAACGCTGGAGGCTCTCAAAAACGCCGGCACCAGAATTTTCCGCACCGACACCGACGGCGCCACGACCGTGGAATGGAATGGAGGATCGTTGTTGGTTCGCACCTACAGGGGTTCGGAAGCAGTGGTCATGACGGGAGCGGGCGGGCCGGCGCTCATTCACTAGCGCAAAGTTCCCGGCAGGCGCAATTCCGCGCTCATGGTTGAGGTTCCTGCTGCCATGGCGGCAGGAGCTGTAGGCTGCTTGAGAGCTTCGCTAAGCTTTCCCAAGAAACTCCAGCAGTTCACCGTTAACCTGCTCTGCGTGTGTCCAAGTTATGCAGTGCGGCCCATCCTTTACCACCAAC
>JBEKAD010000049.1:0-13901 GCA_050018435.1 Terriglobia bacterium | reverse complement strand
GAAGATAGGGCTTTAACTGCGGTCGTGTTCTCCCACAGCATATCCCTGACCCTCACTCATGCCAAGTCACAGACTATTCAATCCGGCCCCCGGCCGGTGGCTGGGCTGCCTTGTGCCTACTGTTCTATGGTTTGCGCCGACCCCTTGTATAGGTCCGCGGTCTTTCGCTTCAGCCAGTGAGTGCTGGCCTTAGATACTAGTATTACATAGCTATCGTATAAGTCAAGTGGAAAATTATGCTATGTTGCAAGACTTACTGACTAAGACAAAAAAATCAGAAATGTTGCCTACCGGGAACGGAAAATCTTTTGGGAGGGTGTCTAATTGTCCGAAATCGCTCCTGCGCGCCAGCCCGCTACGCGGGCTATGATGCTGAACTGGTATGGCAGGGCGACGGTAGCGGCATGTCCCATCCAGATTGACGACGCGTGGTTGCCGCTGGAGTATCAGGCACGAGAAAAGCCCACGGTCAGCACAGCACTGACCGTGGTTGCCTGCTGCTGGCGTAACCGCCACGAACAAATCGAAGGGTGTTGAATGCGGACCTTCCGAATTCATCCGTGCTCGCAACGCGTCTCGCGGCGCTACCCACGGGGAACATACCGCCCCGTTGTTAATCGCTTACTTGCGTCTTACGAGCCGCCATGTACAATGGAGCACGTGGCCACGCAAGCAAAACAGAAAGAATTTGGTGCATACTACACGTCCACCACGGTTGCCGACCTGCTGGTCGGGTGGGCGGTGCGCAATCAAGACGATCGGGTGCTTGACCCTTCGTGTGGGGAGGGTGTATTCCTCGAAGCGGCTGCCGCACGCGTCACCGCACTTAAGGGACTGCCGTCGTCCCAGGTTCGTGGGATTGAAATAGATCCCAAGGTCTTCCGCCAGACGCTGACGCCGCTGCTTCGTAAGTTCCTCATTCCGGAAGAGAACGTACGTGTTTCAGATTTCTTCGACGTTTGTGCTTCGGACCACCCACGGATTCAAGCTGTAGTCGGAAATCCGCCTTTCATCCGTTATCAAACATTTAAGGGGCCATCCCGCGAAAAGGCTCTGAAGCTGGCGCGTGCAATGGGAGTTGACTTGCCAGAGCTTGCCAGCTCGTGGGCTCCTTTTTTGCTGCACGCAACCGAGTTTCTAGATACCGGTGGTAGATTGGCGATGGTAGTCCCCGCAGAATTCACTCATGCGGGCTACGCTCGTCCCGTGGTTCAATACTTCGCACGCAAATTCGCACGCATCCAGTTGGCAAGCTTTTCCGACAGATTATTTCCAGAGCTGAATGAGGACACGCTACTGCTCTTAGCGGAGGGCTACGGTGGAGAATGCAGGGAGTTCAGGGTAAAAAGGTTTGAAGGGATAAAAGACTTTGAGAATGTCCTCGGCCACCATAAAGGATTTGGGGCGCGCGTAGGTCTGGCAGAGCTCCAGGATACAAACGGTCGGCTGCGAAACCATTTCCTTCCTCGCGACCTCAAGGCTCTCTATGACTTCCTTGCCGCCGATTCGCGAGTTTGCCGCTTGGGAGAGCTCGCCCAGGTGGGGATCGGGTACGTAACCGGCAACAATCAGTTCTTTCATTTGTCCAGAAACGAGGCCCGCCAACTTGAAATTCCCTCCATGTATCTCAAGCGCTCCCTGCTTCGCAGCGGAATAATCAAGGGAGTCCGTTTTACTTCCTCAGACTGGGCCGAGCTTCGGGATGAGGGGGAAAAGGTGTACCTTCTTGCTTTGCCAAGAGTTGCTGAAACCGAACTTCCCGACCCGGTCCGGGAATACTTGGCGAAGGGAAAAGGGCTCGGAGTCCACAAAGCATATAAATGCGCGGTGCGCAAGCCGTGGTTTAGCGTGCCACATGCCCCGGCTGCGGAAATGTTCCTTACCTATATGTCAGGCGATGCTCCCAGGATCGTTTGGAACGCGGCTGGAGTATTGGCTACTAATTCAACTCATGAGGTGCGGCTGAATTCTCTCCAGCGCATCAAGCCCCAAATTCTCTCTCTCGCGTTTTGCTGTTCTCTTTCCCAATTGAGCGCCGAAGTGGAAGGCCATCCCCTGGGAGGCGGAATGCTAAAGATTGAACCCTCCGAAGCAGCGCGCACGTTGGTCGTTCGCCCGGACTTGCTTAAGTTCAGCGAGGCTCAATTCGAGGGGATGGATTATTTTATCAGGTCCAATTCTATGAGCTCCGCTATCGATACGGCAGACGAGTTGGTTTTGCGTGGGGTTCTCGGGTTGAACTGGGACCAAATCCAGGTGCTAAGAAATGGTCTCACGGAGGTCCGAGAACAAAGGAGGAAAAGAATTGCCACTTCGAGCAGCAATTAAGCACGCGGGATCCAGGCCGAGCCTTGACGCCAGTAGAGCTGAGAAAAAACACTACTCAGAGCTTGTGTCCAAGGAATTGGCCTTAGCGGTCGCTTCTGAGTTGCGGAGTCGAGGTCTTAAGGAAGTGGCCCCGAGACTTGGTTCGAAAAAGAGCCAGGGCGGCGAAAAAAGGATTGCCGGGGGATTGGGCGACAAGAAGGTGGACGTGACATACGCCACAGAACGAGCTGGCTTGGTGCTCGCGATTTCGATCAAAACGATTTCATTTCCCGACTCCAAGACGCGTAATTACCAGAAGAATCTCCAAAACCGGAAGGCCGACCTGGCTTTTGAAGTGACAACTTTACACAAGCGGTTTCCCTACGCGGTCATAGGCGGCCTCTTTTTCCTTTACGAAGACGCGGCAAAGGATAACGTGGGGCAAGCGCGAATATCGACCTTCGAGCGAGCCCACCAAATTTTCAAGATTTTTAATCGAAGAGCCGGGCATCGCAACGAAGAGTCAAAGTTTGAATACTTGAGTGTTGGCCTTTACGGCTCCGATCCTCCGAGCTACAAGCTCTTCGAGGCTGGCAATCCCCAGCGGGCGATCTCTATGGACTCGTTTCTCAATGAGCTTTTAGCCTTGGTCGCCGAACGCAACCCCGAACAATTTGTGTTCCAGAAAGGACGCCTCTACAAGCCTTCGGAGTTGGGCATCGAGGGAGAATCTGAGTTAGAAGAGGACTGAGTATCTCTCGCTTCACAAGTCGCGTTTCCCGATGAGGAACACCCCGAGGCGGAGCGAATGAGTTGTGAGAGCCTGGCCGCCTTGCCGGGCGTCAAGAACCGGGCGAAAGGCGTCCCTTCCCGCTTCCGCCCGGCGGCCAGTCCAACCTTTTCGAAGCGGGAATGAGAGGTGGAAGAGGATGAACCCTCCCCGGCAAGAAGCACCATCCCCCGAACAGGAAGCGTAGCGCGGACCTCCGCTGTATGAGGTCCACGGCTTTTCGCTGCCGCCGGCGCTCGCCGAATCGGTTCACTATTGCCTCCGCACGGCATCGCGTGCGGATTGACCGCATGTTCAGCTTGCGGCGTCGGTTCACTTTATCATCGCGACATTTTCGTGACCGTGGCTTACCTTGCGGTTATCCTGGCGATACCGCAACTGGCTTTCGGCTGGGGTTGCGAACCCATCAAATCATAGTGATTGTGGCAGAGCATTACATGCGCCCGCAGGCCGCCCCGCCAATCCAAAATCCAAAATCGAAAATCCAAAGTTGCCAGCTCGCCCCGAGGCCGAACGCCGTTCGGCCCTACACCGGCCCTCGAATCCCGAGCCCCGAATCCCGAGCCCTCAACCCCAGCCCCGAATCCCGAGCCCTCAACCCCAGCCCCGAATCCCGAGCCCCGAATCCCGAGCCCCGAACCCCGAACTCCGGCTCTCATTGCGCACTTTCCTGAAGGGGGGGGTACGGTGACAACGGGAAAAAGTGAAACTAACCTACTGCCACCCGGTTGCCGGGAATTTCTAAAATCCCCCATAGTTCAATTGCGGCTCCGCGTAGTAAACTGTCTTACCCGATTTGGCGTAGGGGGGGTGGCGGAGAGCGCGAGAAGGGAAGTAGATAGATAGCCGCGTCTGAGGCGGGGCTGAAGCCCCGCCCTTCCAACCGTTTGATGGGAACGGCTCGGGCGGGTGAGAAATTCCGCTCAGCCCCCTGCGGCGGTCAAACCAACTGCGGGAAGGCGGCTGGCATCGAAGCATTGAGGCTATCAATCCTGCCGGGTGCGCGGGGCTCGGGGCACGGGAATAATCCGGAAGGCCATCGAACGGCGGGGCTCCCGACAAGTCGGGACAGGCGGCGCGCCGCCCTTCCCAACCCGTGTTGAGAAATACAGGTTAAGATGCCCAGGAGGTCCATTCGATCATGGTGAAGAAGACGGTGCAGGGGTTGATGGCGCTGGCGGTTTTGTTGTTGAGTACAGGGGCGGCGCAAGCCCGCGAGATCAAGTTTGATGTGTTTGTGCTGGGAGGGGGCTCGACCGATGTCGATGCGCGGTATTTTCAATCCGCGGACAGGCAGTACCATTCGCGATTTGACCTGGGCCCCAAGTTCACCCTGGGCATAGCCGTGCCTTACGGGAAGCTTCTGAGCATTGAGACGGCGTATTCGGCTGGACCGAACAACCTGTTCGTGACCAATACCAATGTCTTTCCGCACGTCGGCGTGGAGTACCCGGTCCGGGTTTACATCGGCAGCATGAGCGCCGTAGTCCACGCGCCTTTCGCCCTCTTTCACCTACGACCTTATGCGGAAGGGGGGGTGGAGTATGATCGGTTCAGCCCCACGCCCGCGGCGATCACAACTGCCAAGAACCAAGGATTCGCCGCCGTGAGCACGGCGACCATCAACCACAACAATGAATTCGGTATGAACCTGGGAGCCGGCGTCGACCGCAAAATTATGAAGCGGGTTACGTTCCGCCTTGATCTGCGAGATCACATTACCGGTTCGCCCAGGTTCGGCCTTCCCGCCGAACCGAATTTGAGTAGCTCGGCGACTTTTCCCGTCGCCGGGCACGCCAACAACATTGAATACACGGCAGGAATCGTCTTTCACCTGGGGAAGTTGTGAGCCCTCGGCCCAGGGACCGCCTCCGGCGTGCCTCGAGTCCCCCCTGGCAAGGTATTCTGGAATTGCCACTTATGGTATTCTGGGCGTGAATGGCCGAAGAACGGCTGTCCGTGATGTTGGAAACGGGGTGCCGTTTGGGGGGATTGATGAGACGGGGGCTGGCCCCGGCAGGGGCCAACCGTGAGTAGCCGCGGGTTTGAACCTGCGGATAGCCTCGACCGCCCAACCCCGACGGGTTGACCTTGTGACGGTTCGGGCCCTCCAAGGCCGGAACTATCTCTGGGTTTCCATTTCCGTAGGTTTCATCCCGCAGGGCGGGACCCAATGAGGCTTACGGCTACTTACCGAATCCCGCTTCGCGGGACACGGATGCGGGGAGGCTGAGTCTAACCGAGGGAACGCCGTAGGTTGCTAAATGACGCCGCTCGGGGGTCGGAAGAGGTAACCAGGAGCGCTCCTCTATCGTCGAATCAAAGTGTTAAATTTGTAAGGCGAAATAAGGAAACTCCCTGGGAAAGAGATTGGAGTGGTGGCAAGCACCGCGCGACGACGAAGATTTATACTCAGCCATCCCCGACCATACCTCTTATGACGGCATAGAATGGCAACCGCCTGCGGGTTGAGCCGGCGGCGAGACGCCATCGGCAGCAAGAAAAGCCCTCTCTTGCGAAATCGCACATTTGGCGAATTTTTGTCAGTTTTCCTCAGCAATAGCAGAGGCTAGTAGATTATGAATCTGGAAAAACCCAACACGCTCGACCGGCATGACGTGGAAGAAACCATGCCGAGCTTTCAGATGACAGAAGCCCCCCCTCCTGGGAAGCCCAAGAGCTACGGATGGCTGTGGCTGGTGATTTTGGCTTTGGTGGGGTTGGGCGTCTATTATTACCGCTCTCGTGCAACTCCGGCAACGGCGGTGAGTGACTCTGCCCAATCGCCGGGCGGGAGGCCCGGACGAGGCGCGGGGGCGATTCCCGTGGTTGCCGCGCGCGCGCACAAGGGTGACATCGGCGTCTATTTTACGGGTCTGGGCGCGGTGACCCCGATTTATACGGTGACCATCAAGAGTCAAATCTCCGGATATCTGATGCGGGTATTGTATCAGGAAGGCCAGACCGTTCGTAGAGGTGATCGGCTGGCGGAAATTGATCCACGGCCATATCAAGTCATGCTGGAGCAGGCGCAAGCGGGATTGGCCAGGGATCAAGCCAACCTGGAGAACGCCAAGGTGGATTTGAAGCGCTACCAGACGCTGGCCCCCCTGAAAGCCATTCCGGAACAGCAACTAGCGACGCAGGAAACCACGGTCAAGCAACAGGAGGCCATCGTGCAAGCGGATCAAGCGCAAATTGATAACGCCAAACTTGATCTCACCTATTGCCATATCACCGCCCCGATTACGGGTCGCGTGGGCCTGCGGCTCATCGATCCGGGAAATTACGTAACGGCGAACGACTCTACCGGATTAGTCGTCATCACCCAGGTCGAGCCCATCAGCGTTATTTTCACCCTTCCCGAGGACCAGCTTCCCACCGTCCTGCCCAGGCTGCATAGGGGAGCGCGGTTAAAGGTGGAAGCCTACGACCGGGAAATGAAGACCAAGCTTGCCCAAGGGTGGTTGTCAACGATGGATAATCAAATCGACCCCACCACCGGCACCGTCAAATTGCGCGCGACCTTCGACAACCGCGATGGGAGCTTGTTCCCCAACCAGTTTATCAACGCGCGATTATTGGTGGAAGAAAAGCGAGGCGTAACCCTGATCCCTACGGCTGCCGTGCAACGGAACGCGCAGATAACGTACGTTTACCTGGTGAAACCTGATTCCAGCGTGACGGTGCGGAATATTACGATCGGTACCACGGAGGGGGACGATGCGGAAGTCACCTCCGGCTTGATCCCCGGTGATGCGGTCGTCATGACGGGCGTCGACAAGCTCCAAGAAGGAAGTAAGGTTAGGGTAGAAAAGTCCGGCGAGAGGAGTTCGCGAGGGAGTTCATGAGCCCGTCACGAATCTTTATCCTCCGGCCGATAGCCACGTCGCTGCTGATGGCCGCGATCCTCTTGGCGGGCGCGGTGGCATACAAACTGTTGCCGGTCTCAGCGCTGCCAGAGGTGGATTATCCCACTATCCAGATCATCACTTTTTATCCGGGGGCCAGCCCGGATGTGATGGCTTCGTCAGTTACGGCTCCTTTGGAGCGCCAGTTCGGCCAGGTGCCGGGGCTCCAGCAGATGACCTCGACCAGCTCCGACGGCAGCTCCATTATCACCTTGCAGTTCAACCTCAGCCTGAATATCGACGTGGCGGAGCAGGAAGTGCAGCAGTCCATCAATGGGGCGGGAACGTACCTGCCTCCCGACCTTCCCACGCCACCCATTTACAGCAAAAGCAATCCTGCCGACGCCCCGATTCTAACCCTGGCGCTCACTTCCAAGACGCTCCCCTTGCCCAAAGTCGAGGACCTTGCGGATACACGCTTGGCGCCGAAGATTTCCCAGTTGCCCGGCGTGGGCTTGGTAAGCATCAGCGGCGGGCAGAAACCCGCCGTGCGGATTCGGGCCAATCCTACCTTGCTGGCCTCTTACGGCCTCAACCTGGAAGATCTGCGCAACGCCATCGTGGCCGCCAACGCTAACCAGGCAAAAGGGAACTTTGATGGCCCGCACCAGGCCTATCAAATCGGCGCCAATGACCAGTTGCTCTCGGGCGCTGACTATGCCCCGCTGGTCATCGCCTACCGGAACGGCTCCCCGGTGAAGCTGGCCGATGTGGCCACGGTCGGGGACGACGTGGAAAACGTCCGCCAAGCCGCCTGGATGAACGACGTCCCCGCCGTCATCGTGAATATTCGGCGCCAGCCGGGCGCGAATATCATCTCGGTTGCCGATCGCATCAAGAACCTTCTTCCGCAGCTCACCAGTACGATGCCCTCTTCCGTCAAGGTCAGCATTCTGACCGACCGGACCAGCACCATCCGGGCGTCGGTAGCCGACGTGCAATTCTCGCTCATGTTGGCGATTGCCCTGGTGGTGATGGTGATCTTCTTGTTCTTGCGCAACCTTGCGGCCACCGTTATACCCAGCGTCGCCGTTCCCTTGTCCTTGGTGGGGACTTTCGGGGTCATGTACGTACTCGGTTATAGCTTGAACAATTTGAGCTTAATGGCCTTGACCATTTCGTCGGGTTTCGTCGTCGATGATGCGATCGTGATGATCGAGAACATCACACGCTACATCGAAGAAGGCGAGCCGCCGCTTCAGGCGGCGCTCAAAGGGTCCGCGCAAATCGGCTTTACCATTGTTTCTCTGACCGTCTCCCTGGTTGCCGGGCTCATCCCTTTGTTGTTCATGGGGGACATTGTCGGACGCCTCTTCCGCGAATTCGCCGTGACTTTGGCGGTGACCATCTTGGTTTCCTTGGTCGTTTCGCTGACCCTGACGCCCATGATGTGCTCCAAGCTGCTGAGGCACCATACCGCCGCCGAGCAAGGAAGGTTGTACCGCGCGATTGAAGCTGGGTGGAATGGGTTGCTCGCACTTTATGACCGGACCCTCCAGGTGGTGCTTCGCCATCAGACCGCGACTTTGTTTGTGGCCATCGCCACCCTGGCGGCTACCGTGCTGCTTTACACCTACATCCCCAAAGGGTTTTTCCCGATTCAGGATACCGGGGTCATTCAGGGTGTTTCCGAAGCCGCGCAGACCGTTTCTTTCCCGGAGATGTCCAGGGAACAGCAGGGGCTGGCGAGTGTCATCCTGAAAGATCCGGCCGTCGAGAACCTTTCCTCCTTTATCGGCATCGATGGGACGAACACCACGCTGAATAGCGGGCGCATCCTCATCAATCTGAAGCCGCAGGATCAGCGCAAGGTCAGTGCGAGCGATGTCATTCGGCGCTTGCAGCCGGAGCTGGCCCGCGTGCCGGGAATCACCCTCTACATGCAGCCCGTGCAGGATATCACCGTGGAGGACCGCGTCAGCCGCACGCAGTTCCAGTACACTTTGGAAGATCCCAACGCCGAGGAGCTGGGTGCTTACGCGCCCCGCATGGTCAAGAAATTGCAAGAGTTGCCCGAGCTGCGCGATGTGGCAAGTGATCAGCAATCGGGAGGACTGCGCGCCCGGCTGGTCTTCGACCGCAACACCGCTTATCGCCTGGGCATCACACCCTCCACCATTGATCAAACGCTCTATGACGCTTACGGGCAGCGGGAAGTGTCCACGATATTTACCCAGTTGAACCAGTACCACGTGGTGTTGGAAGTGAAGCCGGATTTTCAACAGAATCCCCTGGATCTCCGCGACCTCTTCATCCGCACCAACGCGACCAGCACCACCGGTTCGGCAGGATTGGTATCGGGCGGATCGGCTTCCACCCAGTTGTACGGGCCGACCAGCTCCCTGACGGCGGCCGCGACCAGCCTATCGAATTCCACCTCCTCCTCCGGCCTTTCCTCCACGATCGCTTCGGATAACGCCTTCGGTGGGGGACAGATTGCATCCACTGCACAATTCCACAACGGCGGCCAAGTGCCGCTGGCGGCCTTCACACACATCGAGGAGATGAACGCCCCCATTACCGTGAACCATCAGGGCCAGTTCCCGGTGGTCACGCTCTCGTTCAACCTGGCTCCTGACGTTTCCTTGGGGGACGCCGTTAAGGCGGTCAATCGAGTGAAAGATGATCCCGCTCTCGGCCTGCCGGCGAGTATCCAGGCATCGTTCCAGGGCATGGCCCAAGCCTTCCAGGCCTCGTTAGCGGATGAGCTCTTGCTGATTCTGGCGGCGGTCGTTACGGTCTATATTATTCTGGGCGTCTTGTATGAAAGCTACATTCACCCCATAACCATTCTCTCCACGCTGCCCTCGGCGGGCGTCGGGGCGTTGCTGGCCCTTTGGGTCACCCATAACGATTTCAGCGTCATTGCGTTGATCGGCCTCGTCCTCTTGATTGGCATCGTCCAGAAAAACGCCATCATGATGATCGATTTTGCCCTGGAAGCAGAGCGCAAGGAAGGCCTGACGCCGATCAACGCCATCTATCAGGCCTGCCTCCTGCGTTTCCGGCCGATTATCATGACCACCATGGCCGCCCTACTGGGCGGTGTTCCCCTGGCGCTGGGTACAGGCACCGGCTCGGAGCTCCGCCGGCCTTTGGGCATTAGCATCGTTGGCGGTCTAATCTTCAGCCAGATGTTGACCCTCTATACGACTCCGGTCATCTATCTCTGGTTCGATCGCCTCGCCAAACGGTTCTCCGGCGGGCAGGGGACCCTGCCAGGATCAGAGCCGGTTCCGGCGGAATGAGTGAGAAAGTGATGAGTGACGAGCCTGAAAGGGGCAGGTGGGCAGTGGACAGAGAAGAGCTTGCTTTTTGGCTCCTTCCTGCCCCATTCACATTTTAGTGAAGCATCATGAATATTTCCGAGCCCTTCATTCGCAGGCCGATTGCTACGACGCTTCTGGTCATCGCCGTGTTTCTGGCCGGGGCTGTGGCTTTCCGCCTGCTGCCCGTGTCGCCGCTGCCCCAGGTGGATTTCCCCACCGTGTCGGTGTCGGCAGGCTTGCCGGGCGCCAGTCCCGAGATCATGGCCTCGTCGGTCGCCACCCCCCTGGAGCGGCAGTTTGGCCGCATTGCGGCGGTCACCGAGATGACCTCGTCGAGTAACCTGGGGTCTTCAAATGTCACCCTGCAATTTGACTTGAACCGGAACATCGACGCGGCCGCGCGCGACGTGCAAGCCGCCATCAACGCGGCCCGCGGCTACCTGCCCACCAACCTGCCCAGCAACCCGTCATACCGGAAAGTGAACCCGGCCGATTCTCCCATCTTCATGATCGCGCTCACCTCGGACGTGCTGCCGAAGAGCCGGATTTACGATTATGCCTCCTCCATCCTGGCGCAGAAGTTGTCGCAGGTCAGCGGGGTGGGCCAAGCGAGCGTGGGCGGGGGCGCTCTGCCGGGGGTTCGGGTGGGATTAAATCCGACCTTGCTCGACAAATACGGTATCGGGTTGGAGCAGGTGCGGGGCGTGTTGAGTAATGCCAATGCCAACACTCCGAAGGGGCACTTTTCCGACGGCCACCTCATGTGGGAAGTGGGCGCCAACGATCAACTGTTCCGGGCGAAAGATTATCGCCCTCTGATCGTGGCTTACAAAAAAGGCTCCCCCGTACGCCTCTCGGATGTCGCCGAAGTGGATGACGCCCCGGAATCAATTCGCTCCTCGGGCTACGCCAACGGCAAGCCTTCGGTGCTGGTCTTCCTCATGCGCCAGCCCAACGCCAATATCATCGACACCGTGGATCGCGTCCGGGCCCTGCTGCCCCAGCTCAAAGCAGACATTCCCCCGACGATCGATATGCGCGTGGCCATGGATCAGACTATGACCATCCGCGCCTCGGTTCGCGACGTGGAACGAACCCTCATCATCTCCGTAATTCTGGTGATCGTGGTGGTTTTCGTTTTTCTGCGCAACGTGCGGACCACCTTTATCCCCAGCGTGGCCGTTCCCGTGTCCCTGGTGGGGACCTTTGGGGTGATGTACCTGCTGGGCTACAGTCTCGACAATCTCTCCTTGATGGCGCTTTGCATTTCCACGGGCTTTGTGGTGGACGATGCGATTGTGGTGATTGAAAACATCACGCGCTATTTGGAAAAAGGCATGGCGCCGTTCGCAGCGGCGCTCCGGGGCGCCCGGGAGATTGGCTTCACGGTATTGAGCATCAGCGTTTCGCTGGTGGCGGTGTTCATTCCCATCCTGCTGATGGGGGGAATTGTGGGCCGGTTATTTCGTGAATTCGCCGTGACCCTCTCCGTGGCCATCCTTGTTTCCCTGGTTGTTTCTCTCACCGCGACGCCCTCCATGTGCGCGCATATGTTGCGGCAGCACGAATCCCATGGCTGGATGTATCGGACTTCCGAACGCGCCTTCAACGGGGTGGTGAAGTTCTATGGAAGGACCTTGTCCACCGTGCTGCGCTTTCCGGCGATTACCCTGGCGGTATTGTTGGCGACCATCGCCCTGAACGTTTATCTCTACATCCACGTTTCCAAAGGGTTCTTTCCCCAGCAGGATAACGGGCGCATCAGTGGCACGATTATAGGTGACCAGGATACCTCGTTTCAAGCCATGGATGGGATTTTGCGTCAGATGATCGATATTGTGGACGCCGATCCGGCGGTGGACACCGTCAACGGTTTTACCGGTGGCGGCGGACCCCGCGGCGGCGCCATGAACACCGCTAATATGTTCATCGCGCTCAAGCCGCCCCAGGTGAGAAAAATCAGCGCCGACCTGGTCATTGCGCGGCTGCGGCACAAGCTTGCCCCGGTGCCGGGCGCCACGCTCTATATGCAAGCCAATCAAGACGTGCGCGTGGGGGGCCGCTTTGGCGCCTCCCAGTATCAATTCACTATGCGGGGTGACAATCTGAAGGATCTGCAAACCTACGGCCCCCGCATGCTCCAGGAGTTGAGAACCGTCTCCCTGATCGCGGACGTGAACAGCGATCAGCAGGACCGCGGCCTCCAGGCCTTTTTGCAGTATGATCGTGCTACCGCCGCGCGCTTCGGCATTTCGCCGCAACTGATTGACAATACCCTTTACGATGCCTTCGGTGAACGCCAGGTCTCCACCATGTATACTTCGCTGAATCAATATCACGTGATCATGGAGGTGGCCCCCCAATTCTGGCAGAATCCCTTGATCCTGCGTCAAACCTACGTGCACTCGCCGAGTGGGCAGGAAGTTCCCCTGAGTGCCTTCACGAAATATGCCCCCATTACCGCGCCACTTTCGGTGAACCACCAGAGCCTCTCCCCCTCGGTGACCATCTCCTTCAACCTCATGCCGGGCATCGCGTTGGGAGATGCCGCAGACGCCATCACCGAAAAGGCCAGCAAGATTGGTTTGCCCGCGACCATTCGCACCGGTTTCGCCGGAACCGCGCAAGCCTACCAGGATTCGATAAGTAGCTTACCCCTGCTATTTGCGGCGGCGCTGGTGACGGTTTACCTGGTTCTGGGTATCCTTTACGAGAGCTACGTCCACCCGGTGACCATTCTCTCCACGCTGCTCTCGGCCGGTGTGGGCGCTTTGCTGGCGCTCCTGACCACTCACACCGATCTCACCATGATCGCTGCTATCGGAATCATCCTGTTGATCGGAATTGTGAAAAAGAATGGCATCCTGGTGGTCGACTTTGCTATTTCCGCCGAGCGCAACGAAGGCAAGAATTCACGCGACGCCATCTACGAAGCATGCTTGTTGCGCTTCCGCCCCATCCTGATGACCACCATGGCGGCGATGCTGGGCGCTGTGCCGCTCGCTGTCGGCACCGGCACCGGATCGGAATTTCGCCGTCCCTTGGGGATCGCCATCATCGGCGGGCTGGCCGTCAGCCAGTTGTTGACGTTGTACACGACTCCCGTGGTGTACCTCTATTTTGACAAGTTGCAAAACTGGCGGTATCGGATTCGAGGATCCGGTCCGGAGAAGATCATGCCTTTGGCCCCCGAAATGTGACATTCCTCCGATTCTGAGCCCAATTACCAAGAATGAAATCTGCTAACGATATTTGGTGGACTCGTTCTGGGCGGCTTTCGCTATTTTGAAGCCGCTGGGGTAGTCGCCCAACAGCCACGACAAAGAACTGCATATCGTCTGGTTTTCGCCCGGGCAGGTGTAAAATGTTGAAGGTCACGATTTTCGAAAGGGCGGCCGAACAGAGATTTGTCGTAAGAGGCAAGCTAACCCAGCCCTGGTTCCAGGGCTCGAGTCAGCGTGGGAAGGTGTGTGAGACGCGCGCCGAGGGTGCTGATGTGCGTTGATCTCAGCGATACCATCTCCATCGACCAGAGCGGAAGGCGGCTTCTGAGGGCGATGTATGGCGAAGAAGTGCGATTCATCGCCAAGGCGCCCTACGTAAAGCGCCTCATCAGGCAACTCA